>NZ_JBEXCS010000051.1:0-67107 GCF_040605395.1 Streptomyces sp. NPDC005648
ACCGCGGCCTGCACCTCGATCACGGCGTCGTCGGGCAGGAAGGGCAGCGTGCCGCGGTTGTGGGTGTTCACCACCTGGTACGGCGATCCGCCCGCCGTCACTTGCGTTCGTTGGTGTCTGCCCGGCCCCGGCAGGGACTAGGCCGACTTGCGGCTGTCCCGCGGATGGATCGCGATGTTCATCGCGCCCGAACGCAGAACCGCCAGGCGCTCCTCGAGGACCTCTTCGAGTTCCTCTCGGGTGCGCCGCTCCATCAGCATGTCCCAATGGGTACGCGCGGGCTTGGCCTTCTTTTCCTCAGGGCCGTCGCCGTCAACGAGGAGTGCCTGGGCCCCGCAGACCTTGCACTCCCACTCCGGCGGAATCTCCGCCTCGACCGAGAAGGGCATCTCGAAGCGGTGCCCCTTCTCGCATGCGTACTCCACGGCCTGGCGCGGGGCCAGGTCGATACCGCGGTCCGTCTCGTAGCTGGTCACCACGAGGCGCGTGCCGCGAAGAGCTCGCTCACTCATGAATCGTGCCTCCCGGGCTTGTCGCCCACAGGACAGGTGTCGCTGTCGTCGTCATCCGGTCAACGTCCGGTCGGCGGTAAAGATTCCCGTTCCGGGTCCCGTTCCGGGTCATGCGTCGCCGTCGTAGCCGCCCCTTGTTGTACCCACCGGCGCCCGGTTTGTCACATCTGCTAGCAGATGTCACCCAGCGTTTCGGCATCTTTGACGCGCAGTAACGGTACGCCTGGCAGGCCAAACGCGTACACTACCGCCCTTTCGCCGTGAGCGCTAAATCCGCTCCGGAACCGGGTTGCCCGCGTCGCGGATCGCCCGCCCCACCGGAACCCGTGCGAGCAGCGCGAATCCGATGACGAAGAACGCCACGAGCGAGATGATCGCGTCCCGGTAACTTCCGGTCAGCTGGTAGGTGATCCCGAACAGCAGCGGTCCGAGCCAGCTCATACCCCGGTCGCTCATCTCGTACGCCGAGAAGTACTCCGCCTCTTTGCCGGGCGGCACCAGATGGGAGAACAGGGAGCGGGAGAGTGCCTGGCTGCCGCCGAGCACCAGCCCGATGCCGGCGGCGAGCACGAAGAACCACACCGGCCGCCCGGCCGGCAGGAAGTATCCGGCCGCCAGCGTCACGGTCCACGCCACCAGCGATCCAAGAATCGTGTGCTTCGCCCCGTATGTCCGCGCCAGTCGTCCCATCCCCAGCGCTCCCGCGACCGCCAGCACCTGGACCATCAGGACCGCGGTGATGAGCGTGGACTGGCTCAGCCCCAGCTCCTCCGAGCCGTACACCGAGGCCTGCGAGATCACCGTCTGGATGCCGTCGTTGTAGACGAGGTAGGCGAGCAGAAAGGACAGGGTGAGCGGTTTGCCTCGCATGTCCCGGACGGTGGCCGCCAGTTGCCGCCAGCCGTGGACCGCGGGCGCCGTGTTCGTCGTACGGCGGTCGCGCAGCCGTTTCAGCGGTACGAGGGTGAAGGCGCCCCACCACAGGCCCGCGGAGGCAAGGCAGACGCGGACCGCCGTGGACTCGGAGACACCGAAGGAGTCGTGTGCCGTGAACAGGACGAGATTGACGATCAGCATCGACGAACCGGCCGCGTAGCCGAAGGCCCAGCCGCGGGAGGAGACCCGGTCGCGGTCCTCGGGGCCGGCGATCTGCGGCAGATAGGAGTTGTAGACGACCATCGAGACGGCCACGGACGCGTTGGCGACGATCAGCAGCACGCCGCCCAGCAGATAGCGGTCCCCGGAGAGGAAGAACAGTCCGGTCGTGGCCGCCGCGCCCACGTACGCGCAGACGGCCAGCAGCGGTTTCTTCCGTCCCGTGCGGTCGGCCGCCGCGCCCACCAGCGGCATCACCACGATCGACACGATCACGGACGCGGAGACGCAGTACGCGAAGAACGACCCGGCCCGCACGGGGATGCCCAGCGGACGCACGAACCCGTCCGCGTCCGCCGCCGACTTGGCGACGGCCGTCAGATAGGGGCCCAGGAACACGGTGAGCACGCTCGTCGAGTAGACGGAACAGGCCCAGTCGTAGAAGTACCAGCCGCGCTGCTCGCGCCGCAGGTCGTGGGCGTCCGCCCGCACGGTGTCGGTGCTCACCCGTGCCCTCGCTTCCCCGCCGAAGGTGCCGTGCCAAGGGAGCGGTGGTGCGGGGCGGTCAGGTGTGGGGCACCCAGACGCCGCGGTCCTCCATGACCTTGCGCAACGTGTCGATGTGATCGGTCATGATGCCATCGACTCCCAGGTCCAGGAGCCGGTGCATGCGATCGGCCTCATTGATGGTCCACACGTGCACCTGCAGCCCACGCGCGTGTGCCGCGCGCACGAAGCGGTGGTCGACCACCTGGATCCCGGACTGGGCCTCGGGCACCTGGGCCGCGACCGCGGAACGGCGCAGGGCCGCCGGTACGCCCCAGGAGCGCAGCCGCAGGTTGAGCACGCCCCGGGTGCCGTACGACGTCGCCAGACGGGGTCCGGCCAGACGCTGGGCGCGGATCACCCGCGCCTCGGAGAAGGAGCCGACGCAGATCCGGTCCCAGGTGTTCGTGCGCTCGACGAGTTCGAGGAAGGGATGGAGCGAGGACTCCGCCTTGAGGTCGACGTTCCACCGCACCTCGGGGAAGGTCTCGAGCAACTCCTCGAAGAGCGGCACCGGCTCCCTGCCCGCCACGCGCGCGTGGCTGACGTCCTTCCACGGCAGATCCGCTATGCGCCCCGCGCCGTCCGTCACCCGGTCCAGCGTCGCGTCGTGGAAGGCGACCAGCTTGCCGTCCGCGGTGGTGTGCACATCGGTCTCGATGTACCGGTAGCCCGTCTCCACCGCCCGCCGGAACTGCGGCACGGTGTTCTCCAGACCGTCCGCGGCCCCGCCCCGGTGGGCGAAGGCGATGGGGCCGGGATGGTCGAGATAGGGGTGGCGTATCCGCGAGGTCACGGTCGCAGTATGGCCTTCTGCGGTTGCCCTTCGGCAACGACCGTGCTGCCATCGGATGCCGACGCGACGTCGAACACCCGCAGGAACAGCTGGGCGAGCGGACCGATCGACACCGCGTACAGGACGGTGCCGATGCCCACGGTGCCGCCGAGCGCGAATCCGGTGGCGACGACCGCGATCTCGATCGCCGTACGCATCAGACGGATCGAGCGGCCGGTACGGCGGTGAAGCCCCGTCATCAGGCCGTCGCGCGGGCCGGGGCCGAAGCGGGCCGAGATGTAGAGGCCGGTAGCCCCACCGTTGAGCAGGACGCCGGCCACCAGGACGGGAACGCGCACGAGCAGGGAGCGCGGGTCGGGGGCGAGGTCGAGGGTGGCGTCCATGGCGAGGCCCACGACGAACACGTTGGAGACGGTGCCGAGGCCGGGGCGCTGGCGCAGCGGGATCCACAGCAGCAGCACCGCGGCACCCACGAAGATCGACACGACCCCGATCGTGAGCCCGGTGAGCTTGGCGAGCCCCTGGTGCAGCACCCCCCAGGGTTCGAGTCCGAGGCCCGACTCCACGAGGAGCGCGGAGCTCGCCCCGTACAGCACGAGTCCGGCGTAGAGCTGGATCAGGCGCCGCCCGAGACGGGCCCGCGTGGACTTCGTGGGCAAGGGGTACCCCCTGTGGTCGTAGTGGCCTGGTGCATGCCACCCTGGAACCCGAGTGGAAGTGCCATCCATGGCCAATCCGGGGAAGGTGGACTGATTTCCATGGCGCAGTGGACCTCGGCGATGGGTGCGGCGCAGCTCGCCCGGCTGCTCAACTCCCAGCAGGACCGCCCCGCGGGCCCCGGCACCCGCCGCCCGCCCGCCTACCGCGCGCTGGCCGACGGCGTCCGCCTGCTGGTCCTGGAGGGCCGTGTCCCGGTGGCCGCCCGGCTCCCCGCGGAACGCGAGCTGGCCCTCGCCCTGTCCGTCAGCCGTACGACGGTCGCGGCCGCCTACGAGGCACTGCGCGCCGAGGGCTTCCTGGAGTCCCGGCGCGGCGCCGGCAGCTGGACGGCCGTACCGGCCGGAAACCCGCTCCCCGCGCGGGGCCTCGAACCCCTCCCGCCCGAGGCCCTCGGCTCGATGATCGACCTGGGCACCGCGGCGCTTCCCGCGCCCGAGCCATGGCTGACCCGTGCCGTCCAGGGCGCGCTGGAGGAGCTGCCGCCGTACGCCCATACGCACGGCGACTACCCTGCCGGGCTCCCCGCCCTGCGCTCGATGATCGCCGACCGTTACACCGCGAGCGGCATCCCGACGATGCCCGAGCAGATCATGGTGACCACGGGCGCCATGGGCGCGATCGACGCCATCTGTCATCTCTTCGCGGGCCGCGGCGAGCGCGTCGCCGTGGAGTCGCCGTCGTACGCCAACATCCTCCAGCTGATGCGGGAGGCCGGGGCGCGGCTCGTCCCGGTCGCCATGGCGGAGGGGCTGACCGGCTGGGACCTGGACCGCTGGCGCCAGGTGCTGCGCGACGCGGCCCCCCGGATCGCCTACATCGTCGCCGACTTCCACAACCCGACCGGGGCGCTCGTGGGCGAGGACCAGCGGCGGCAGCTCGTCGAGGCGGCCCGGTCGGCGGGGACGGTGCTGATCGCGGACGAGACGATGACCGAGCTGTGGCTGGACGAGGACGTGTCGATGCCGCGGCCGGTGTGCGCCTTCGATCCGGCGGGGTCCATCGTGATCACGGTCGGATCGGCCAGCAAGGCCTTCTGGGCGGGCATGCGGATCGGCTGGGTGCGCGCGGCCCCGGACGTGATCCGCAGCCTGGTCGCGGCGCGTGCCTACGCCGACCTGGGCACCCCGGTGCTGGAGCAGCTCGCCGTGAACTGGCTGTTCAACACGGGGGGCTGGGCGCAGGCCGTGGAGCTGCGGCGCGATCAGGCCCGGGAGAACCGGGACGCGCTGGTCGCCGCGGTACGGCGGGAGCTGCCGGAGTGGGAGTTCGACGTGCCGAGCGGCGGGCTGACGCTGTGGGTGCGCACCGGCGGCCTGTCGGGTTCGCGGCTCGCGGAGGCCGGGGAGCGCGTCGGGGTACGGGTGCCGTCCGGTCCGCGCTTCGGGGTGGACGGCGCCTTCGAGGGCTATGTACGGCTGCCGTTCACCGTGGCGGGCGCGGTGGCCGACGAGGCGGCGCTGAGGCTGGCGGCGGCGGCGAAGCTGGTGGAGACGGGAGCGAGCGGGGGCGGGGACTCACCGCGAACGTTCGTGGCGTAGCCGCGGGCGGTCGTGTCGCCGGGGCGGCTCCCGCCCTGAGGGAGCGGCAGTCCGTCGGAGCGGGCGGGCGAATCACCGTGGCCCGCACCGACGCCGACCGGCTACGAACTCTCGGCCGCCACGGCCTCCGAAGGCACCGCCTCCGCCTCGATCTTCTCGGCCTCGATGCCCTCGGCCTCCATCCCCTCCGCATCGGCCGGCCGGGTCCGCGGCGGCAGCAGCGCCAGCACCGCCTGCCGGTCCGCGTCGCTGGTCGCGTCGTCGTACGGGTCCGGTGTGGCCGGCACCTGAAGCCGGTGGACGGGTCCGGCCCCGAGCCGTGCGTACCCCCGCCCCGGTGGCACCTGTGCCACCGGCGTCGAGTTCGGACGGGCCCCGAGCACGGACGCCAACTGCTCACCCGTCGCGGGCCCGAGCACGACACGCGCGCGGGTGTGCTGCCGTACCGCGTCACTGAGCGCGTCCGCGCTGTCGAACTGCTCGGCCACCACCACGGTGACATTGGCCGCGCGCCCGTGCCGGAGGGGCACCTGGAGCAGGGCCTGCGGGTCCTTGCGGCCGTCGGCCGCCGCCAGCGGGGAGAAGGCGCTGGGGCGGTCCAGCAGGACCCACAGGGGCCGCCGGGCGTCGTCCGGCGTCGGGTGACCGGCCTGGCGGGCGTGGTTGGCCGCGATGAGCCGGCGTTCCGTCTCGGTGGCCGCCCACTCCAGGCTCGCCAGCGCCCCGGCCAGCCCGCACTCGACGGCGAGGACGCCGTCCCGGCCGGTCAGGCACGCGTACTCGCCGGTGCCTCCGCCCTCGACGATCACGACGTCGCCGTACTGGAGCGCCTGGAGGGCGATCGAGCGCAGCAGGGTCGAGGTGCCGCTGCCGGGCTGGCCCATGACCAGCAGGTGCGGCTCGGTGGACCGGACGCCGGTGCGCCAGACGACCGGAGGGACGTCGCGCTGCTCCTCGCCGTAGGCGAGCGGGAGCGTGCGCTGGACCTGGGTGGGATCGGTGAAGCCGAGGACGGTCTCGCCGGGAGCCGTGACGAAACGCTGGGCGGCGATGTCGGTGGGCAGCGGGGACAGCGCCGTGACGGCGAGCTGGTTGCCCTCCTCGTCCCAGGCGAAGTGGTACTCGCGGCCGCGGCCCGACTTCGCGTGCAGCAGCTGCTCGATCCGGGCCCGGGCCCCGGCCTCGCCGTCCGGGAAGTACGCGGGGTAGCGGATCACGAGCTGGGTGGCGCGACCCGTCTCGTCGAACTCGTATGCGGGGAAGGCCTGCTCCCACTCGCCGCCGTGGGCGTAGAGGGGCGCGGGGTCCTCGGGGGTCGAGAAGTAGGGGACCAGGGCCTCGTAGAGCGACTTGAGCCGCTGCGTCTGCGACTCGTCGGGGCCTTCGGGTTCCGTTGGCTTGCGGTCGCGGCCCTGCCAGGCCGCCGCCGCCATCAGGAGGATGGCGGCGAGCAGCGGGCCGTACGGCACGAGCGCCACGACCAGGATCACCGACGCCACCAGGAACAGCAGCGGTCCACGCTTGTCCTTGGGGGTCTCGGCCCATCTGCGCCGCCCGGCCGCCGCCAGCCGGCGCAGACCGCGCGTGATCGTGATCAGCGGATGGAGGACGTCGGTGGCGCTGTCGGCCGCCGTCCGGGCCAGCTCCCGGCTCCGGGCGATCTGTGCGCTGCCTGTGCTCAGGATGCGGGGTAGGGGGCGGCGGGCCACTGCTGTCTCCTGGTGGTGCGTACGGACGGGACGGGCGGCGTCAGAACTTGATGCCGCCGAGGAGGCTGGCCAGGCTCTCGCCGCCCGCCTTGATGCTCGGCGCGATCGCCGTGCTCGCCAGGTAGAAGCCGAACAGGGCCGACACCATGGCGTGCGACGCCTTGAGGCCGTCCTTGCGGAAGAAGAGGAAGACGATGATGCCGAGCAGGACCACGCCTGAGATGGACAGGATCATTTGAGATCTCCTGGTTCGTGGGGACAGTCACCATGAGTACTTCCAGGATCACAGGATGTATCCATACGATAAAAGGTGCAAATGGGTGAATTTCGGTGGATTTCCCTCTGATGGTCGAGCCGTGTGGGGCCGGATGAGCAGGGTGTTTGCGTCCGACCGGGTCTGTGGTGATCTTTACCTCCGGCGCATCGGGTCATGTGCCGCGCCACCCAGTACCCTGGCGATTCACCTGAACGGTTGCAGGAGAGGCGGTCCGGCCGATGACTGAAGCCCCCGACCCCGAGGTCGTGGAGCTGGCGAGCAAGATCTTCGATCTGGCCCGCCAGGGCAGGACCGAGGCGCTCGTGGCGTACGTCGACGCGGGTGTTCCGGCCGGCCTCACCAACGACCGGGGCGACTCGCTCGTGATGCTCGCCGCGTACCACGGGCACGCGGACGCGGTGCGCGAACTGCTCGCCCGGGGCGCCGCCGCCGACGAGATCAACGACCGGGGGCAGACCCCGCTCGCCGGGGCCGTCTTCAAGGGTGAGACGGACGTCATCAAGGCTCTGCTGGAGGGTGGCGCCGACCCCTCCGCGGGCACCCCGTCGGCCGTCGACACCGCACGGATGTTCGGAAAGACAGAACTGCTCGAATTGTTCGGCGCACACTGAACCGATGTTCTGACCAGCGAAAACAGAGAAAACGGGGGAGGCGGTACAGGGCCGCCGAAATTTCGGTCGCGGCAGGTCGAAGTGCCGAGTCATCATGACGTCGTGATTCACGGACGCGATGGCCGGGCATGTGTTGCCGCACCGCGCGGGCCGTGATGCGGCCCGCATGGGCCACTGACGAGAGGCAGAGGAAAATGGTCTACAGCAAGCAGGAAACGGCGGGCGCCCCGACGTGTTGTCACGCGGCCAGGTGAAGCAAGAACCCCGGTTGCGTCGACGCTTGATGTGAGGCTGTTTCCCATGTTCGAACCGGTCATAGCGCCCAGCGGCACGCTGCTCGGCCTGCTCCAGCGGGGCCGCGGCGACGGCACACTGCACGCGCTCACCGCCCCGCGAGCCGAAGCGCTCGCGGCCCTGAACCACTGTGTGCTGCGCGATCCCCGCCACGACTGGCAGGTGGAGAACCGCTCGCTCTACTACGCCCGTCTCTATCTCGATCTGAACGGCGAGCTGGACGACATCGAGGCGCATCTCTTCGACGTCGAGGACACCTTCGACACCGAGGAGTCCCGCACGGGCCTGGCCCTCGCCGTCCTCGGTCACCTCGCCTCCTACGGCCGCCGGGACGCGCTCGCGCTGCTGCGCAGGTACGCCGCCTGCGGCTCCAACTGGGCCTGGGCCCTGGACGAGCTGGCACTGCGCGACGACGACGCCGGCCTGCGGTCCCTGGCCGCCCCGGTGCTGGCCCGCTTCCCCGCCGACGCCGAGGGCGAGGCCGAACTGGCCACCGCCGTGCGCGACGCCTTCGAGCCCCGGCCCTGGCGGCTGTGGGCCGAGGATCCCCGCGAGTCGGTCGCCACCCGCGTGCGCGCCGCCCACGAGGCCGGCTGTTTCGACCGGTGGCAACGCCAGATGCGACCTACCGGGCCCCGCCCGGGGTGGAGCGTGCAGGCCGTCTTCGAGTGGGCCCAGCAGGGCATCGAGCGGGGCGCGGCCCTGCATGTGCCGGCCGCCCGCTGCCTCGTCGCCGTCGCCGGCCCCGAGGACCGGCCCGAGATCGTCCGGGCCGCCCTGGACGGCACCGACGGAGCCCGCTGCACCGCGCTGCGTTACCTCGCCGACAGCAGTGATCCCGACGCCCTCGATCTGATCGAGGCCGCCGTGACCACCGGCTCGTCCGTCGTCGTGGAGGCCGCCGTCGACGCCTTCGAACGGATGCGCAGCATCGCCGCCGTCGACCGGGCCCGCGGCTGGGCCCGACGGCCCGACCCGCTCGGGGCCGCCGCCGGACGGATGCTCGCCTGCCGGGGCGGAGCCGAGGACAAGGACCTCGTCCTGGGCGCACTCCGGGAGGCCGTACGGGGCGAGGGCCCCGACGCCCCGACCCTGTGGACCCTCGTCGACGGGACCGGCCGGCTCGGCATCGCCTGCGCCGCCCCCGTCCTGCGCCACATCTACCGGGAGACCGCCTCCTCGCACCTGCGCGGCCGCGCCGCCCGCGCCCTGGCCGCCACCGATCCCTCCTTCCCCGCCGGCTTCGCCGTCGAGTGCCTCTGGGACTGTGAGGAGACCACCCGCGAGATCGCCGCCCGGCACGCCGAGACCGGCGACGCCCGGGTCGTGGAACAGCTCCGCCGCCTCGCCGCCGACCCGGCCGAGGAAGCCGAGGTGCAGACCGCCGTACGCAGCCGGATCGCGCCCGAGGGACCCGCTGTGTGACGCGGCCCGGACGGCGGGAACCGGGCAGCGCCCGCCGACGAGAAGCCTGCCCCGCACACCTTCACCGGGTGGTGGCAGGGCCGCCGGGTGAACAAGGGATGACCCGCGGGTCAGGCGGTCATGGACACGGTCTGACCTGCTCGGGTGTGCGAGGGAACGCTCACGGGACGTTCACCGTTCGCAAAGATCGACGTTGACGCGACCACGTCCGGCACGGCGAGAACACCAGTATGCGTGTCGTCATCGTGACCGAATCCTTTCCCCCCGATGTGAACGGCGTGGCCCACTGCGCGCTCCAGACCGCCCGGCACCTCGTAGATCGCGGTCACTCCCCGCTCGTCGTCGCCCCGGCCGGCACCGCTCTGCTGGGCCGGACCGGGCCCGACGCCCAGGCGCCGTGCCCCGTCGTCCGTGTCCCCTCCCTACCGCTCCCGGGCTACCCCCAGGTCCGGGTCGCCCTGCCCAGCCGACGCCTGGCCGCCGCCATCGTCGAACACCGGCCCGACATCGTGCACCTGGCCAGCCCCTTCGTCCTCGGCGTCCGCGGCATGACGGCCGCCGCCCGGCTCGGCATCCCCGCCGTCGCCGTCTACCAGACCGACCTGGCCGGATACGCCCGCACCTACATGGGCGCGGGCGAGGCGGCGGCCTGGCGGCGCATCCGCTCCGTCCACGCCGCCGCCGACCTCACCCTCGCCCCCTCCAGCGCCTCGTTGCACGACCTGGAGACCCATGACGTCCCCCGGGTCAAGCTGTGGCAGCGCGGTGTGGACACCGTCCGCTTCCGCCCCGACCTGCGCGACGAGGCCGTGCGCCGTGCACTCGCCCCCAACGGCGAGCTGATCGTGGGCTACGTCGGGCGGCTCGCCCCCGAGAAGCACGTCGAGCTCCTGTCGGGGGTCTGCGGGCTCGACGGCGTGAAGGTCGTGGTCGTCGGCGACGGCCCGAGCCTGCCGACCCTGTCCGAGGCGCTGCCGGGCGCGGTCTTCCTCGGCCGCCGCACCGGCGACGAACTCGCCCGGATCTACGCCTCGTTCGACGTCTTCGCGCACACCGGTCCCTTCGAGACCTTCTGCCAGACCGTGCAGGAGGCCATGGCCAGCGGCCTGCCCGTCGTCGCGCCCGCGGTCGGCGGCCCCCTCGACCTGGTCGCCCACGGGCGCACCGGGTTCCTCGTCCCGCCCCACGACGCGGACGCCGTACGCGACGCGGTGAAGGCCCTCGGCGCCGACGCCGATCAGCGGTTCCTGTTCGGCGCCACCGCGCGCACCACCGTCGAGGGCCGCACCTGGGCGGCCGTCGGCGACCAACTCATCGGCCACTACGCGGACGTCCTCGCCGCCCGGAAGAAGACGGCGGTGCCGGCATGACCCCGCTCAGGATCGTGCGTCTCGCGAACTTCGTCGCCCCCGCGTCCGGCGGTCTGCGCACCGCCCTGCGGGAGCTGGGCAAGGGCTACCGGGCGGCCGGCCACGAGCCCGTGCTGATCGTCCCCGGCGAGCGCGCCGACGACCGGGACACCGAGCAGGGGCGCGTCATCACCCTGCCCGGACCGCTGCTGCCCGGCACCGGCGGATACCGCGTGCTGACCGACAGGCGGCGCGTGGCCGCGCTGCTGGAGCACCTCGCGCCGGACCGGCTCGAGGTCTCCGACCGCACGACGCTGCGCTGGACCGGCAAGTGGGCGCGCCGCCACCGCGTCCCCGCCGTGATGGTCTCCCACGAGACCGCCGACGGCGTCCTGCGGACCTGGGGCCTGTCGGAGGGCGCGGCCCGGCGGGCCGCCGACGCCCTCAACATCCGTACGGCGCACACCTACGCGCGCGTGGTGTGCACGACGGAGTTCGCCGAGCGGGAGTTCGTCAGGATCGGCGCCCGCAATGTCGTACGGGCCCCGCTCGGCGTCGACCTGGTGGAACGGCATCCCGCACTGCGCGACCCGGAGCTGCGTGCCCGCTACGCGCGCGTGGACGAGACGCTGCTCGTGACGTGCACCCGGCTCTCCGTGGAGAAGCGGCCCGGCACCGCCCTGGACGCCCTGGAGGCGCTGGTGCGGCGCGGCCGGAAGGCGGTGCTGGTGGTCGCCGGTGACGGGCCGCTGCGGTCCCGCCTCGAACTGCGGGCGCGGGAGCGCAGGTTGCCGGTGACGTTCCTCGGGCACGTCTCCGACCGGGCCCTGCTGGGTGCCCTCCAGGCCTCCGCCGACGTGTGCCTGGCTCCCGGGCCCGCCGAGACGTTCGGGCTCGCCGCGCTGGAGGCGATGGCCTGCGCCACGCCCGTCGTGGTGAGCACGTCCTCCGCGCTGCCGGAGGTCGTCGGCTCCGCCGGAGCCGTCGCCGCGGATCACGGGGACGCCTTCGCCGACGCGGTCGACCTGCTCCTCGGGCTCCCTGAGCGGGAGCGGCGGGAGGCGGCACGCGCGCGTGCCGAGTGCTTCGGGTGGGACACGGCCGTCGACGCGTTCCTCGCCGCCCACGACGCGACGGTGCCCTCGCGCCGCTACGTGCCCGGGGGCGTGGCATGAGACCGGTGCGTTTCGTCGCCCTCGGGGACTCGCTGACCGAGGGCGTGGGCGATCCCGTCGGGGACGGGTGGCGCGGCTGGGCCGCGCTGCTCGCCGGCGGGCTGGCCGAGGGGGCCGGTGGCTGCGGTGACCCCCGCTCGCCCGTGGAGTTCACGAACCTCGCGGTGAGCGGGGCGCAGACCCGCGAGGTGCTGGAACAGCAGACGCCCGCCGGGCTCGCCCTGAGGCCGGACGTCGTCTCCGTGGTGATCGGCGTCAACGACACCCTGCGCTGCACCTTCGACATCCACGCCGTCGCCGAACGGCTCGACAAGGTGTACTCCGCCTTCACCGGGCAGGGGGCCACCCTCCTCACGGCCTGTCTGCCCGACCCCGGGTCGATGCTCGGGCTGCCGGGGTCGCTGGCCCGTCCGCTGGCCAGACGCCAGCGGGCGGTCAACCGGGTGGTGCACGCGCTGTCCGACCGTCACGGCGCGGTGCATCTCCATGCGGCCGAGGAGGACTGGATCGCGGACCGGGGGATGTGGAGCGCGGACCGGCTGCATCCCGGTGAGCGGGGGCATCGGCAGCTGGCGGTGCGGTTCCACTCCCTGCTGGCCGAGGCGGGGCTGGGTGTGGGTGCCGCGCCTTCCGCGGAGCCGGAGTTCCCGGTGCCCACGCGCTCGGCGAGCCTGTGGTGGTTGGCGACCGCGGGGACGGCGTGGGTCGCCCGCCGGTGCACCGACCTCCTGCCGCAGCTGATGACGCTGGCCGCGGACGAGATGCGGCACCGGGCCCGGGGCACGAGTGCGCGGCTCGATGTGCGGGCCGCCGCCGCGGTGTCGGCGGCGCTGGCCGCGCTGCAGGTGGTGGAGTCCCCGGACGTCGCGTGAGGGGCCGGTCGGCGTCCGCGCCGCGCGCATCCGGTGGGCGTCCGCGCCCCTTGGAGGAGGGGCGCTATCGGCGGCGTACCTCCAGGAAGCGAATCGGTGTGCCGGGTGCCGCCTGGGCGGCTGCGGGGAGGTCCTGCGGCCGGACCACCGCGATCACCGGGTAGCCTCCGGTGGTCGGGTGGTCGGCGAGGAAGACGACCGGTCTGCCGTCCGGGGGGACCTGGACCGCGCCCAGGACCATGCCCTCGCTCGGGAGTTCGCCGGGCAGGGCTCTCTCCAGAGCCGGGCCCTCCGTGCGCAGGCCGATGCGGTTGCCGGCGGGGGAGACCCGGTAGACGCGCGAGGTGAAGGTGCGCAGGGCCTCCGGGGTGAACCAGTCGTCGCGGGGGCCGAGTGTCACCCGGAGCAGCAGTTCCGCCGGCGGAGACGGCTGGGGGGCCGTGTCCACGCGCGCGGGGAGGCTTGTCGGGGCCCCGAGAGGCAGCACCGTGCCGTCCGCGAGCGGGGGCGGCCCCAGGCCGGACAAGAGGTCGGTGGAGCGGCTGCCGAGCACCGGGTCGACGGCGATGCCCCCGGAGACGGCGACGTAGCCACGTACTCCCGAGACGACCGTGCCGATCTCCAGGAGGGCGCCCGCCGGCACATGGACCGGAGCCCCCCAAGGGGCGGGGCGGCCGTTCACCGTGACGGGGCAGGGCGCGCCCCCGACCGCCACCGTGACCGTCGAACGCGGGCGTACGGCGCAGCCGTTGAGGGTGGTCTCCAGCACGGCCGCCCCGCGCGGATTGCCGACCAGGCGGTTGACGAGGGCCGCGGACGGGCCGTCGAGGGCACCCGAGCGGGGGACGCCCAGGTGGGCGTGGCCGGGCCGGCCCTCGTCCTGGACGGTGGTGAGGGCTCCCGCGCGGACCACCACCAGTGCGCGGTCCGTCATGACGGCTCCGCCGGGACGAAGCGCACGCGCGTGCCGGGTGACAGGAGCGCGGCCGGTACGCGCGCGTGGTCCCACAGAACGGTGTCCGTGCTGCCGATCAGCTGCCAGCCGCCCGGGGACGATCGCGGGTAGACGCCCGTGTACGGTCCCGCGAGCGCCACGGAGCCTGCCGGGACCGCCGTGCGGGGGGTGGCGCGGCGCGGGACGTCGTAGTGCCGCGGCAGGCCCGTCAGATAGCCGAAGCCGGGGGCGAAGCCGCAGAAGGCCACGGTGAACTCGGTGCCCGCGTGGATGCGGGTCGCCTCGCGTTCGCTCACGCCCCAGTGCGCGGCCACGTCGGCCAGGTCCGGGCCGTCGTAGCGCACCGGGATCTCGATCGCCGCACGCGCGCGTGGGGGAGCGGGTGGCACCTCGGCGGCGGTGAGCTCGGCGGCGAGAGCGGCGGGGTCGGTGAGGCCGTCGAGGAGGACCGTACGGGCGGCCGGGACGATCTCGCGGACCGGGAGCGCGCCCTCCGCGCGGCGGCGCAGCAGCTCCGCCTGGAGAGCCTGGACCTCGTCGCCGGAGGCGACCTCGACGAGGAGGGCGGTGTCGCCGACGCGCAGGGCCCTCATACGAAGGCCTCGACGCGGACCCCGGACTCCTGCAGGCGCCGCCGCACCAGCCGGGCCAGCTCGACCGCGCCGGGAGTGTCGCCGTGCAGGCACAGCGAACGCGCGCGTACCTCGACGTGCCCGCCGGAGTGCGAGGCGACCACACCGTTTCGGGCGAGGCCCACGGAGCGCTCCACGACCGTCTCCGGATCGGTGACCACGGCGCCGTCCTCGCCGCGTGGCACGAGCGTGCCCCGCTCGGTGTACGCGCGGTCCGCGAACGCCTCGCAGACGGGCGCCAGGCCCGCTTTCTCGGCGTACTCCAGCAGGCGCGAGCCGGGCAGGCCGAGCACGGGCAGCGTGGCGTCGGCGAGCCGGACGCCGTCCACGACCGCGCCGGCCTGTTCCTCGTCGTGCACGACGCGGTTGTAGAGCGCGCCGTGCGGTTTGACGTACGACACGCGCGTGCCCGCCGCGCGCGCGAAGACCTCCAGGGCGCCGATCTGGTACGCCACTTCGGCCGCCAGTTCGGCGGGAGGTACGTCCATCGCGCGCCGCCCGAAGCCCGCGAGGTCGCGATAGGAGACCTGGGCCCCGATCCGGACACCGCGCTCGGCCGCCAGCTCGCACACCCGTCGCATGGTGGCCGCGTCCCCGGCGTGGAACCCGCAGGCCACGTTGGCGCTGGTGACGACGGACAGCAGCTGTTCGTCGTCGGTCAGCCGCCAGCGGCCGAAGCCCTCGCCGAGGTCGGCGTTCAGATCGATCGAGGTCATGGATCCTTCGTGTCTTCCGCTCAGGCCACGACGCGGTACTGCTCGTCGCGGGCGTCCGTCAGGAACATCTGTCCGGGTGCGTGGGTGAGGGCGAACGGCGGGCGCGAGGCCATCACCGCGGCCTGCGGGGTCACACCGCAGGCCCAGAACACCGGGATGTCGTCCGGTTCGGTGTCCACCGGGTCACCGAAGTCGGGCCGGCCGAGGTCGTCGATGCCGAGCGCCGAGGGATCGCCGCAGTGTACGGGGCTGCCGTGCACCGCGGGGAGCAGGGCGCTCTCCCGGATCGCCGCCGCCAGGTGCTGCGGCGGCACCGGCCGCATGGACACCACCATGGGGCCGTGCAGCCGCCCCGCCGGACGGCACTGCCGGCCGGTCGTGTACATCGGGACGTTGCGGCCCTGCTCGATGTGCCGGATCGGCACCCCCGCCTCGGCGAGCGCCCACTCGAAGGTGAAGCTGCACCCGATGAGGAAGGACACCAGATCCTCGCGCCAGTACCCGCGCACGTCCGTAGGCTCGTCCACCAGCTCGCCGTCCCGCCACACCCGGTAGCGCGGCAGATCGGTCCGCAGATCGGCGCCGTCGGCGAGGACCGTGGTCCAGGAGCCGGCGTCGGTCACGTCGAGCACCGGGCAGGGCCGCGGGTTGCGCTGGCAGAACAGCAGCATGTCGTACGCCCAGTCGGCGGGCACCGAGATCAGGTTGACCTGGGTGTGGCCCGCCGCGACTCCGGCGGTGGGGCCGGCGAGCCCCTTCCGGAAGCGGGCCCGGGCGCTTCTCGGGGTCCACGCGTGCGCGTGCTCGTCGACGAGGGTCAGGGGGCGGTCGGCGACCGTGTCCTCGCGGTTCACACGAGCTCCTTCCCGCGCGTCTCCGGCAGGCCGAGCAGCGCCAGCGCCGCGATGCCGTAGCCGATCGCACCGAACACCAGCGCGCCGCCCACGCCCCAGCTGTCGGCCAGGAAGCCGACCGTGGTGGGGAAGACGGCGCCCACGGCCCGACCGGTGTTGTACGTGAAGCCCTGGCCCGTGCCCCGGACGCTGGTCGGGTACAGCTCGCTCAGGTAGGACCCGAAGCCGCTGAAGATCGCCGACATGCAGAACCCCAGCGGGAAGCCCAGCACCAGGAGCAGGGTGTTGGCGCCGTGCGGGATGTTGGCGTACGCCAGGACGCAGACGGCGGAGAGCAGCGCGAACAGCCAGATGTTGCGGCGGCGGCCGAGGCGGTCGGTGAGGTAGCCGCCGGTGAGGTAGCCGAGGAAGGCTCCCGAGATCAGGAACGTCAGATAGCCGCCGGTGCCGACCACCGACAGGCCCCGATCGGTCTTCAGATACGTCGGCACCCAGGTGGCGAGCGTGTAGTAGCCGCCCTGGACGCCGGTGGAGAGCAGTCCGGCGAAGATCGTGGTGCGCAGCAGACCGGGCCTGAAGATCGCCGTGAACGAGCCCTTCTCCGCGCTCCGTTCGCGTACGGCGACCGCCTCGGGGGCGTCGTGCACCCGGCGTCGCATCCAGATCACCAGGAGCGCGGGCAGCGCGCCGGTCCAGAACATGATCCGCCAGGCCAGATCGTCACCGGCGAACGAGAACACCAGGGTGTACACGATCGCGGCCAGCGCCCAGCCGACGGCCCAGGAACTCTGGACCGCGCCGAGCGTGCGTCCCCGGTGCCTGGCGCTCGCGTACTCGGCGACCAGGATCGCGCCGACCGCCCACTCGCCGCCGAAGCCGAGGCCCTGGAGGGCGCGGAAGACCAGCAGGGTCTCGTAGTTCGGTGCGAAGCCGCAGGCCACCGTGAAGACGGCGTAGGTGATCACCGTGATCATCAGCGCCCTGACCCGGCCGACCCGGTCGGCCACCACGCCCGCGACGGCTCCGCCGACGGCGGAGACCACGAGTGTCACGGTCGTGAAGAGGCCGGTCTGACCGCTGTCCAGGCCGAAGTAGGCGGAGAGCGCGACCATGCTCAGCGGGAGGGTGAAGTAGTCGTACGAATCCAGGGCATAGCCGCCGAAGGCGCCCGCGAAGGCGCGGCGGCCCCGCGGCCCCAGGGCGCGCAGCCAGCCCAACGCGCCGTCGTGATCGGAGAGTTCACCGGCTGGTGCGCCGGTGACCAGGGCCTGCGGTGGAGGGGTCGTGCTCATGGGCACCTCGCAGTGGGAGGACGGAGGGTGCATCAGGACTGAGCCGTGCCGTGCGGGAGCGTTCGGCGCCGTGGTGAGCGGAGTGGCGCCGCGAGTAGCACCGTAGAGGATTGTTCAACGATCCCTCAATACCCATGTTGTTTCGTTCTGGTGACTGCGATTGAATTCCGGCATGGCAGAGCAGCTGACCTCCCTCGCCGACGACCGGGCACTCCTGGGCCGCACCAGCACGGCCGAACGGGTTTCGGACATCCTCCGCAGCCGTATCGCCGAGGGCTTCTTCCCGCCCGGCACCCGGCTGTCGGAGGACAGCATCGGTGGCGCCCTCGGGGTCTCCCGCAACACCCTGCGCGAGGCGTTCCGGCTGCTCACCCACGAGCGCCTGCTCGTCCACGAGTTGAACCGGGGCGTCTTCGTCCGGGTCCTGACCGTCGACGACGTCGAGGACATCTACCGCACCCGCGGCCTCGTCGAGTGCGCCGTCGTGCGTGGCCTCGGCGAGCCGCCCTACGGCCTCCAGGCGCTCACCGAGGCGGTCGAGGAGGGGCTGCGGGCGGCGCGCGAAGGTGACTGGAAATCGGTGGGTACCGCCAACATCCACTTCCACCGCGAACTGGTGTCCCTGGCCGGCAGCGCCCGCACCGACGAGCTGATGCGCAGTGTCTTCGCCGAACTGCGGCTGGCCTTCCACGTCGTCGACGACCCGAAGGCCCTCCACGAGCCCTACCTCGCCCGCAACCGGCAGATCCTCCAGGCGCTGCGGGCGGGGGACCGGGGCGAGGCCGAGAACCTGCTCGCGGTCTATCTGAAGGACTCGCTGGAGCGGGTCGTCGAGGTGTACCGGCGACGGGTGGGCGAGGAACCGTAGCGGATCGTCGTACTGGTGGGACAGGCGTGATGGCGGGGTGCATCTGAGTCGTTTGGGCCGTTGTCAGAGCGAGGACCTAGTCTGTGCACCGTGACTTCGCCTGCACCGACGGACCGTGTTCCGCCCCAGTTCACCGCGGGACCGCGCCCTGCCCCGGGCCCGGCCGCGGACGAGGGACTGGCGCGGCGGCTGCGCGCGCTCGCCTGTACCGCGCCGCTGCACGACCTCGACGCGCGCAAGGCCAACCTCGCGGGCGAGTACTCGGTCTACGGCATGGCGGAGGTGGCCCTCTCGGCCATCGACCTGGTCACCCTGAACATGGACTTCGACACCGGCGCCGACCACGACCAGATAGTGGCCCGCCTCATCCCCCGCATCGCCGCCCAGGCCCCGCAGCGCCCGGTCCCCGAACACGAGCGCGTGGCCCGCTGGGTCCTGGAGAACCTGATCAACGTCGGGAGCGTCGACCGGGGCTTCCGGGCGGTCTACGGCACCTTCACGACCGACGGCAGCTATGTCCGGCGCGACTACGACTTCAAGCTGATCGAGGAGGTGCCGGGCCCCGGCGGCACGGTCTACCTCCGTACGACGGACGAGGCGGTCAACGTCCTGGTCGGCGCCCTCGACACGGACGTCACCAGCGCCCAGATCGCCGCCGAGGTCAAGCTGGAGGTGCTGATCAACCGGGGCAGGCTGGCCGACGCCCAGCTCGCCGCCGAGCAGGCCCGCTACCGGACGGTGCAGTACTCGGAGACCCTCCGCCGCGCCCTGGACGCCACCCGGCGCAATGTCCGGGCGGTCGACTGGCTCAACTCCGTGCCCGACATGATCGCCGAGGCGCTCGACCACGTGGCCGACCGCTACCGCCACGAGAACGCCATCCTGACGAACATCCGCAAGGCGCGGGACGAGTCGGAGGACCCCGAGCAGAAGCGGCGCGCGGCCGAGCTCGTCGACATCGTCAAGGACTGCATCCGGCGGCACACCCAGTTGCAGTCCCGGTTGCTGGAGGCCGGACCGCTGTTCCGCGCCGAACAGGACCGCCAGGCCTTCGCCACCCCGATGACGTCCTCGGGGATCGACCTCTACGGACATCTCGTCGCGCCGATCCTCCCGCTGCCGCTGGAGGCGGCGGTCCGGGTCACGGACGCGTTCTTCGCGCGCGGGACGGGCTTCCGCACCCCGGTGTCGGTCCGGGTGACCGACCTCGTCGACATACTGCTGACGCCCCCCGTGGAGCGCGAGCATCTCGGCGCGGAGATGCCCGAGCCGGACCTGATCGCGACCCCGGACGACAGCCGGTTCAGCGAGGAGCAGCTCGCGGCGGCGAAGGAACTGCTCGACCTGCCGGCGGACGCGCCGCGCCGACTGTCGGGTCTCCTCGCCGAGGCCCGGCGCACCGGGGACCTCGATCTGCCGTATCTGGTCGCCCTGTTGGCCGTCCACGCGGCCAGCCCCGCCGTGGGGACCGCCTACCGGCAGGGCGAGGAGAAACTGCTCTTCGCCGTGGACGACGGGACCGAGCTGGACGATCCCGAGTTCGGCGGGGCCGACCTGATCGTGGGCACCGCCCTGCTGGACGCGGCGGGGATGGCGGCGGACCGGACGGAAGCGGCATGAGCGAGCGACGACCTGACTTCGACAAGGAGCCCGAGCAGTGACCGAGCACATCGAGTGGAGTGAGACGGAGGCCCCCGCGCCGTCGGCCCCCAGTGCCGTCACCCCCGCGGACGCCGCCGACGCGGCGCGGCTCGTCGCCTTCGGACTGCAGCCCAGACTGCAGCCGGCCCGCGACCAGGAGTACACCGAGCTGCTGCGGCGGTACCGGGAGGACGGGGCCTTCGCGCGTCTCGCGGACGCCGTGGCCGCCGGGCTCGGCCTCGTGGTCCTGGAGGTGTCCCCGCGCGCGGGGATGGCCGTGACCGCCGCCGAGGACTCCGTGTTCGCGGTGCGGATGGGGGACTACGCGCGTCGTACCTCGGCCGACGGAGGGGACCGGTTCCTGCACGGGCTGGCCCATCTCGCCGTGGCCGCCATGGCGTTCCCGCGGCCCGAGGACCTCGCCGACGACGGGTACATCGGGCGGGTGACCGTCAACGGCGTCGACGCGTTCGTACGGCAGGCCTGCCGGCGGCTGGAGGAACGCGCAGAGGAACAGGGCGAGAACACCGACCCGGCGACCGAGGCGCCCGGCCTGGAGGCCGCCTGGCGGATCTGGGCCAGACGCAGCGCCGCCGGTGCCACCAAGGACGCGCGCAGACTCGCCGGTTCCACCACCGGGATCGTCGGCAAGGCCGTCGCCTTCCTCACCGACTCCGGGTTCCTGCAACGCACCGGCGACGACAACGGCGGCACCTACCGCACCACCGCCCGCTACCAGCTCCAGGTGCGGGACATGGCGGGCAGCGCCGCGATGGCCGAGCTGCTGGAGCTGGGCGTCGTCCCGGTGACCGACGGCACCCCCACACTGCTGCCGCCCCAGGACACCGACGACCTGGAGCTGGCGGCCGACGCCGGGCTGCCGTTCCACGCCTCGTCGCACTCCTGAACCTCCCCGACCTGCCGAAGACTTACGAGAGTCCGCCATGTACGAGCTGTCCCGGGTCCGTCTCTACTCCATCGGCCCCGCCGGCGCGCGCTACGCCGACACCGTGCTCGACCTGCGCGGTGTGGGCGAGCCCGTGCCCGACCCCGCGCCCACCCAGGCGGAGTTCTTCGAGGAGGACCCCGTCGGCCCGCCGCGCCGCCCCGCGCCTGCCGGAGTGCTCTTCCTGGAGAACGGCGGCGGCAAGTCGGTCCTGCTCAAGCTGATCTTCTCGGTGATGCTGCCGGGCCACCGCAACACCCTGGGCGGCGCCAGCTCCGGCGTGCTGCGCAAGTTCCTGCTCGCCGACGACTGCGGGCATGTCGCCCTGGAGTGGCAGCACACGCTGACCGGCGAGTGCGTCGTCGTCGGCAAGGTGAGCGAGTGGCGCGGCCGTCAGGTCTCCAACGACCCGCGGAAGTTCGCCGAGGCCTGGTACTCGTTCCGGCCGGGCCCCGGACTCTCCCTGGACAACCTGCCGGTCGCCGAGGCCACGTCCATGCGACCGCCCGCCGAAGGCCAGTCCGGCGCGCAGGGCCGCCGCCGCACCATGAAGGGCTTCCGGGACGCCATCACCGACGCGGGCAAGGCGTACCCGCACCTGGAGGTGCACTGGGAGGAGATCCACGACCGCTGGATCGAGCACCTGGGCGACCTCGGACTCGACCCCGAACTCTTCCGCTACCAGCGGGAGATGAACGCCGACGAGGGCGAGGCCGCCGGCCTCTTCGCGGTCAAGAAGGACTCCGACTTCACCGACCTGCTGCTGCGCGCCGTCACCGACACCCGGGACACCGACGGGCTCGCCGACCTGGTCAGCGGCTTCGGCAACAAGCTGGGGCGACGGGCCGAACTGATCGCCGAACGGGACTTCACCGCAGGGTCGGTGGACCTGCTGGGGCGCATCGTCGAGGCCGCCGAGACGCGCGCACGCGCCCGTGACATCCACGCCGGAGCCGAGCGCCGCACCCGCACCCTGGCCCGTCGGCTGTCGGCACGGGGCGCACGGGAGCGGGTGCGCGCCGCCGACCTCGCCCAGCGGGTCACCGCCGCCGCGTACGCGGTCACGCACTCGGAGGCGGCCCGGGAGCGCAGCGCGCTGATCGCCGCCGAACTCGCCTACCGCAACGCCTCGCTGGCACTCGCCGTCGCCGAGAAGTCGGCCGCCGGGCAGAAGCGCGAGCTCGCCGACGCGCGCACCCTGCACTCCGCCTGGCAGGCCGCCGAGGCCGTGCTGCGCCACCGTGCCGCCGCCGACCGTGTCGCCCGCGTGGCCGCCGCCATCCAGGAGGCCGAACGGGACGCGGCCCCCGCGCTCGCCGCCCGCGCCAAGGCCGCCGTGGACCTTGTACGGGCCCTGCATTCGGCCGCCGGGAGCGCCGAAGCCCTCGCCAACGAGGAGGAGGAGCGCTCCGCCGCCCTCCAGGAGGTCGGCGAGGCCGCCCACCGGGACTCGACCGCCGCCGCCACGGAGGCGCAGCGCGCCCGCAGCGAGATCGGGCATCTGCGCCAGCGCCTCACCGAGGTCGAGCAGGAGACCGCCGAGGCGGTCCGGGCGGGCTGGCTCGACGACAGCGCGCCCGACGCCGACCCCGCCCGCGCCGCCCTCGCGGCCAGCGACGCCGAGAAGACGGCCGTGGCGGCCTGGGACACGGCCCGCGAAGCCTCCCGCAAGGCCACCGAACACGCGCGTGAGGCGACCTCCGCCGAATCCCGCGCCGAACTGACCGCGGCCCGCGCGGCCGACACGGCCACGGCGACCCGGCGCTCGTACGAGGCCGAGCGACGCCTCGCCGAGGGGCTGGCCGCCGAGGAACGCCTGGCGGAGCTGCTCAGCCTGTCCGGGAGCGCGTCCGGGCGCCCCTCGGTGCCACAGCCACGCCAGGAATCAGAGACCGACGAGCCCGCCCTCACCCCCGAGGACCTCGACCGCTTCGCCGACGAACTGCGCGAGCTGCTGGAGGACTCCGTCTCCTCCGCCGAACGGCACCTGTTCGACCTGCGCACGGCGGCCGCGGACGACTCCCGCATCCTCGGCGCGCTCGGCGACGGGGGACTGCTCCCGCCCGGGCCCGACGTGCTGGCCACGGTGGAGTTCCTGGGCGAGCACGGCATCCCGGCGCTGCCCGGCTGGCGCTACCTCGCCCAGGCCGTCGACCCCGCCGACCACGCGCGGGTGCTGGCCGCCCGCCCCGAGCTGGTCGACGGCGTGATCATCACCGACCCCGACACGCACGCCCGGGCCCGGGACGCGCTCGCCGACGCGGCCCTGCTGCCGCGGTCCGCCGTGGCCGTCGGCACCGCGGCCGCCCTGCTCGCACCGACACCGGCCGACGAGTCCCCCGACGGCCGCTCCTCGGACGTGTTCCTCGTACCGCCGAACCCGGCCATGCACGACGAGCGCGCCGCCGACGAGGAACGGCAGGCGCTGCGCGCGCGGGCCACCGAGCGGGACGAGGAGATCCGCACGCTCGCCGCGCGCCTCGGCAAGGACCGCGAGCTGGCGGCCCGGCTCGCCTCCTGGCGCACCGGCTGCCCGGCGGGACGGCTCGTCGAACTGGCGCAGGCCGCGCACGACGCGGCCGCCTTCGCCGAGGAGGCCGAGGCCGAGCTGGCCGAGGCGCGCACCGTGCGGGCGGAGGCCGACGAGGCGGCCTCGGAAGCCGCACAGGTGCGGGACGAGCGGCAGGAGGCCGCGCAGAAGGCCCGGCGGGCCGCCGACGCCCTCGCCGGACTCGCCTTCCGGCTGCGCGAGCGCGCCGGCTGGCAGGTGAAGCTGCGCGAACTGGCCGACGACGGCGCCGAGTCCGAGGCCCGCGCCCAGGCCTGTCTGGAGCGCGCCCGCGCCGCCGACGAGGACCGGCGCGCCGCCCAGCGGGCCGCCGACGACGCCCGCCGCACCGCCCGCGCGCTGCGTGCCGAGCGGTCCGAGATCGCCGGCGCCCCCGACGACGTACCGGAGGACGACGCCGCGGCCCCCAAGTCGTCGCTGCCCGCCCTCCGCGAGGCCTATCGGGCCGCCTCTCAGGTCTACGAGAAGGTCGGCGTCGGTGCCGACCTGCGCGCCGAGCAGGCCCGGGCGGAGAGCGACGAGAGCGCCGCCCTCGCGGAGCTGGACCGGCTCAGCAACAAGGTCCGCACCCGAGCGGAGCAGCTCCTGTTGTCGCCGGACGGCTCCGACGGACCGTCACGGCAGGCCGCCGCCACCCGCGCGGAGGAGCTGGTGCAGCTCCTGGAGACCCGGATGTCGACCGCGAGCGAGCAGCTGGGCCGGCTGCGCGGCGAGGCCGAGCGACACGCGCCCGAGGACGGCGAGGCGCACACCGAGCTGCCCGAGGAACTCCAGCCGCGCGACGCCGAGCACGCCCAGGCCCTGCTGCGCACCGCGACGGCCGAACTGGCCTCCCGCACCGAGGCCTTGGCCCAGGCCCGGGAGGCGCACGCGGAACTTCTCGACGCCCACCGCGCCGCGGAGGACGCGGCCGGCGGCTTCGACGAGATCGCCGCGATGCTGCGCGACCTGCTGCGCGAGCACGTCCTCGACGAGGACCAGGAGGAGCCGGAGCCCTACCCGGGCACCCTGGAGGAGGCCCGCCACGGGGCGGCCGAGACCCGCCGCTCGCTGCGTGGATGCGCCGCCGACCTGTCGTCCGCCGAGTCCGCGGTCCGTGAGGCGAGCGATGTCCTCGTCCGGCACGCCAACTCCACCCGCTACGAGCAGGTCCGCACCCCGGCGCGCCAGCAGATCCGCGAACTGCCCGCCTCCGCCCTGCCCGAGCACGCCCAGAAGTGGGCGGACGCCTTCGCGCCCCGACTGCGCGTCCTCACCGACGAGTTGGCTCAATTGGAGCGCAACCGCGACTCGATCGTCGACCGGCTGCGCGGGCTCGTCGAGTCGGCCCTGGCGACCCTGCGGTCCGCGCAGCGGCTGTCGCGGCTGCCCGAGGGGCTCGGCGAGTGGTCCGGGCAGGAGTTCCTGCGGATCCGCTTCGAGGAACCCGACCAGGCCACCCTCACCGAGCGGCTCGGCGAGGTCATCGACGAGGCGACCCGGGCCGCCGTGAAGAAGAACTCCGACCTGCGGCGCGATGGCATGTCCCTGCTGCTGCGGGGGGTGGGCGCCGCGCTGCAGCCCAAGGGTGTCGCCGTCGAGATCCTCAAGCCGGACGCCGTACTGCGCGCCGAGCGTGTGCCCGTCGGGCAGATGGGCGATGTGTTCTCCGGCGGCCAGCTGCTCACCGCCGCCATCGCCCTGTACTGCACGATGGCCGCGCTGCGCTCCAACGACCGGGGCCGCGACAAGCACCGGCATGCCGGCACGCTGTTCCTGGACAACCCCATCGGCCGCGCGAACGCCACGTATCTGCTGGAGCTGCAGCGGGCCGTGTCCGACGCGCTGGGTGTCCAACTCCTCTACACCACGGGCCTGTTCGACACGACGGCGCTCGCGGAGTTCCCCCTCGTCATCCGACTGCGCAACGACGCCGACCTGCGGGCGGGACTGAAGTACATCAGCGTCGAGGAACACCTCAGGCCCGGACTGCCCGAGCAGGCCCCGGCGGGCGAGGGCGAGGCGGTGCGCAGCGAGATCACGGCGACGCGGATGTTCAAGAGGCCTGCACCGGCGGCCGGTTGAACAGCACGGCTATCACGCTCCTGACGCGTGGGGAGGCCGCGGGCACCTCCGCCCGCGCCTCCTCCCCGTCGTCCGTGCTCAGGAGTGAGACAGCTGTCCGCTACCGCCCCGCCGGCGTATCCGCTCCTGCGCCCGCTCGGTGGCCTTTGTCTGACGCCGGGCCCGCCGCCGCTCGCGCCGCAGCGCGCGGGCGGTGCTGCTCGGGGTCGACACCACGCCGTTGCGCTGGTTCCACACCTGGCGGGTGACCCAGACGTCCAGGGCGCCCCAGGTGGCCACCACCGTGCTCACCACACTGCTGATGACCATCGGGAAGGCCAGCCAGGATCCGGCCATGGTGCACAGGAAGGCCACCATCGCCTGGAGCAGTGTCACCGCGATGATGATCACCGCCCGCACCGCGGCCGTACGCACCGGATCGGGCATCCGGCGCCGCCGCGCGGGCTCCTCGACCCACAGCGGACGGTAGGACGCCCGGGTCCGGGCCGCGCCGTCGTCCCGGACGAGTCCACGTATGTCGGCTCCGGCCGTGTCCGCCGGAATGTCGTGATCCGGCGCCTCACCGCTCTGCCGCACCGTCAGTTGCGCCACCGCGCTGTCCCCGGGCGCTTCGCGCCGCTCCGCCGTGCCCATCACCGTGTCACTCCCCACCGCCGGCAGACCGCCTGTCCCGTGCCCCACGGCACGACTCCCCTGTGGCTGCCCGGCTTGCGCTGTTTTACGCCGCCCAGTTGCGGGATGCGGCTCCTGTGGCCGATTCCGCCCCCATCTCCTGTGGAGAAAGACGAACAGCGCATCATGAAGATTCCCGAGCGACGAAAAATTTCGGCCAAGTGACCAGGTGGCCCTGCCTCCTGAGTTCCCATGACCTCCGGGGTAAACCGGGAGGCAATCTCCCCCAATGACGGGACAACTCCCCATGTCTCGCCGCCCGCGCGGAAGTTCGCCCTCCGGACCGCTCTTCGAGTTACCAGTGTGTCGGTAGTAGGCTCGCGCAAGTTTGTTGACGTACATGTGTGCCCCCGGTCGCCGGGGGTCGAGCTGGGGGAGGCCATGCGCTTTCGCGGGAAGTCGATCCGCCGGAAGATCGTGGCGCTGCTTCTCGTGCCGCTGGTTTCCTTGACCGCGATCTGGGGCTTCGCCACGGTACTCACCGGCCGTGAGGCGGAACAGCTGTTCAATGTGTCGGACGTGGTGGAGAAGATCGCCTATCCGATCGAGGACACCGTCCGAGTGGTGCAGCAGGAGCGCCGCCAGTCACTCGTGTATCTCGCCGATCCCCGGGCCGCCGACGGGCTCGCCGACCTCAGGCGCAGCACCGCGGCCACCGACAAGGCGGTTGCCGAGATCCGGAAGAACTCCCGGAACCCGGACGTCCGCGACGCCATGGGCCAGGACACGGCCGAGCGGCTGAGCACGGTGCTGGACGCCTTCGAGGGCATCAGCTCACTGCGCCGCAGCGTGCAGGACGGAACCGTCGATCGAGCCCAGGCCCTCGACCTCTACGACCGCCTGATCGACCCGTGCTACGTCCTGCTGACCAACCTCCATGTCGTCGACAACGTCGAGATGGACAAGCAGTACCGCGCGCTGGTCAACCTCGCCCGCGCCCGCGAACTGCTCTCCCGCGAGGACGCCCTCCTCGGGTCCTCCCTGATCGTCGGCAAACTCTCGCGCGACGAGATCCGTGATGTCAGCGACCTCGTCGCCCAGCGCGGCATGATGTACGACATCAGCCTCCAACTGCTGCCCGCCTCGGAGCAGGACCGCTACGAGCAGTTCTGGAAGAACGCCGCGACCGCCCCCCTGAGGGTGGCCGAGCAGTCCGCCGTCTCCTCCAGCGGCTCGACCGAGGTCACCGCCAAGAGCTGGGACACCGCCGCCGGGAACGTCCTCGACGAGCTCGCCACCCTCAACGACCAGGCGAGCGACCGCTACCAGGACCGGGTCCGCCCGGTCGCCATCAACGTCATCGCCAAGGCCGCCGTCGCCGGCGTCCTGGGTCTGCTGGCGCTGCTGTTCTCGCTCTTCCTGTCCGTACGCATCGGCCGCGGCCTCATCCGCGACCTGCGGCAGCTGCGCCTGGAGGCCCATGAGGCCTCCGGGGTCCGGCTGCCCAGCGTGATGCGGCGGCTGTCGGCCGGCGAGCAGGTCGACGTGGAGACCGAGGTCCCGCGCCTCGAATACGACAAGAACGAGATCGGCGAGGTCGGCCAGGCCCTCAACACCCTGCAGCGCGCCGCCGTCGAGGCCGCCGTCAAACAGGCCGAACTGCGGGCCGGTGTCTCCGAGGTCTTCGTCAACCTCGCCCGCCGCAGCCAGGTCCTGCTGCACAAGCAGCTCACCCTCCTCGACACGATGGAGCGCCGCACCGAGGACACCGACGAGCTCGCCGACCTGTTCCGCCTCGACCATCTGACCACCCGTATGCGGCGCCACGCCGAGGGCCTGGTGATCCTCTCCGGCGCCGCCCCCTCCCGGCAGTGGCGCAAGCCCGTCCAGCTGATGGACGTCGTACGGGCCGCCGTCGCCGAGGTCGAGGACTACGAGCGCATCGAGGTCCGGCGGCTGCCCCGGGTCGCCGTCACCGGCCCGGCCGTCGCGGACCTCACGCATCTGGTGGCCGAACTCCTGGAGAACGCCACGGTGTTCTCCCCGCCGCACACCGCCGTGCAGGTGCTGGGGGAGCGGGTCGCCAACGGCTTCACCCTGGAGATCCACGACCGTGGCCTCGGCATGGCCGCGGACGCGCTCCTGGACGCCAACCTCCGGCTCGCCGAGACACCCGAGTTCGAGCTGTCCGACACCGACCGGCTCGGGCTGTTCGTGGTCAGCCGGCTCGCCCAGCGGCAGAACGTGCGAGTCTCCCTCCAGCCGTCCCCGTACGGCGGCACCACGGCGGTCGTGTTCATCCCCGACGCGCTGCTGACCGACGACATCCCCGACACCAACGGCATCGGCTTCCGCCTCGACCGGCCCCATCCCTCGAAGGAGGCAGAGCTGGAGGAGAGCCGGCGGGGCGAACTGTCGCGGGTGCCGGCGCAGCTGCCGAGTCTGCCGGGCTCGCTGCTGGACGGACCGGTGGAGCTGGAGGCCCCGGTCGATCTCGACGCGATCGAGGACTTCCCGGGCGCGCTCGACGAGGACGACGAGCGCGGCGGTATCTTCCGCCCCCGCCGCTCCATCGCCCTCGCCGAGGACGAGCCCGCCGACCGGATCGGCGGCCCGTTCCCGTACAGCGCGGACGGCCACGAGACGGCCCATGACAGCGCGCACGACCCTCGGAACGCGCCTCTCCCGCTGCCCCGCCGCGGCGCCCCCAAGCTCGTCAGCTCCCACGGGCGCCCGGTCACCGAGCAGCGGCCACGGCGTGAGGAGTCGCAGGACGAGCCGACGCCCGGCACGAGCGACCGACCCGAGACGCGATCCGCTCCGGTGCTGCCCTCCCGCCGGCGCGAGGAGCTCCTGGCCGGAGAGGGGCCGGGACGCACGGGCGCGGAGGCCGCACCCCCTCTGCCGAGCCGCCGTCGCGGCGCCTCCCCACTGCACCCGGGCGTACCGGGCGGCCTCACGGAGGGCTCGGGAGGAACCGACGGCTTCACCGAGGGCTCGGGCAGCCGCGGGGCCTTCGCGGAGGGTTCCGGGGGGTCGGGCGGCTTCACCGGAGGCTCGGACAGTCGCGGAGCCTTCGCGGAGGGTTCCGCGGGGACGGGCTTCACCGAGGGCTCGGGCGGGTCCGGTGGTTTCGCGGCGGGTTCGGCGAGCGCGGCTCCCCACGGTGGTTCCGGCCTCGGTGGGAACGCGCAGGCCCCCGGCCTGTCCACACCCCCCGCCCTCCCCACGCGCGCGCGCCCTCCGGCGGCACCGGGCAGCGGGGACGGCGCCCGGCGCGCAGGCCCCGCTCCGCTCACGACAGGCGCCGACGCCGGCCCGCTGCCCCGGCGGGTGCGCCAGGCCAACCTGGCCCCGCAGCTGAAACAGACCACCGCGCGGCGCACGGAGGACCGTACGGAGTCCGTGGAACGGGACGCCGACGAGGTACGCAGCCGTATGGCCTCGCTCCAGCGCGGCTGGCAGCGCGGCCGCGAGGAGAACGCCGCGGGCGACACCGCCCACAGCGGCACAGCACCACAAGGAACGACTAAGGGGGACGGTCGATGACCGCACCGAAGGCGACCGGCCACAACGCGACCGACAACTCCGGGGGGCTCAGCTGGCTCCTGGACGAGCTGGTGGACCGCGTCGCGAGCATCCGCAAGGCTCTCGTGCTCTCCGGCGACGGTCTGGCGACCGGCGTGTCCAAGGACCTGAGCCGGGAGGACAGCGAGCACCTCGCCGCCGTGGCCTCCGGCTTCCACAGCCTCGCCAAGGGCGTGGGGCGCCACTTCGAGGCCGGCAATGTCCGCCAGACCATCGTCGAGCTCGACGAGGCCTTCCTGTTCGTGACCGCCGCCGGCGACGGCAGCTGCCTCGCCGTCCTCTCTGACGCCGATGCCGACATCGGCCAGGTGGCGTACGAGATGACGCTCCTCGTCAAGCGCGTCGGCGCGCATCTGGGCACCGCTCCGCGCACCGATCTGCCCGCAGGCGGGTAGTGGAATGTCATGAGCGCTGACGGTCAGGGAAGAAGTCACTGGTTCGACGACGAGGCCGGTCCGGTCGTCCGCCCGTACGCGATGACGCGCGGTCGCACGAGCAGTCCGGGCCAGCACCGCCTCGACCTGATCGCGGTGGTCGTCACGGAACCGCAGGCGGACGATCCGGACGCCGACGCGACGCTGTCCCCGGAACATGTGGACATCGTCGACCTGTGCCGTGACGCTCCGCAGTCCGTCGCCGAGCTCGCCGCCGGACTCGACCTGCCCATCGGTGTGGTCCGGGTCCTCGTAGGCGACCTCGTGGACGGTGAATTCGTCCACGTCAACCGGCCGATCCCCCCTGCCGAGCTGGTGGACGAGAGTATTCTGCGCGACGTGATCAACGGCCTCCGGGCGCTGTGAGCGGCGCGGAAGCGGGGTACTGACGTGACAGGCTGGCAGTTCTGGGTCGACCGGGGCGGTACGTTCACCGACATCGTCGCGCGGCGCCCGGACGGCCGCCTGCTCACCCACAAACTCCTGTCGGACAATCCGGCACGCTACGCCGACGCGGCCGTCGCGGGCGTACGCGAACTGCTCGGCGACGCCCGGGACCCCGTCGAGGCCGTCCGGATGGGGACGACGGTCGCCACCAACGCCCTGCTGGAACGCAAGGGCGAACGCACCCTGCTCGTCGTCACCCGCGGCTTCCGCGACGCCCTGCGCATCGCCTACCAGAACCGCCCGCACATCTTCGCCCGCCGTATCGAACTCCCCGAGCTCCTGCACGAGCGCGTGGTCGAGGTCGACGAACGCATCGCCGCCGACGGCACCGTGCTGCGCGCCCCCGACCTGGACTCCCTCGCCGGGCCGCTCCAGGAGGCGTATGACGCCGGGATCCGCGCCGTCGCCGTCGTCTGTCTGCACAGCCATCTGCACCCCGCCCACGAACAGGCCGTGGGGGAGCTGGCCGCCCGCGTCGGCTTCCCGCAGATCTCGCTGTCCAGCGAGGTCAGCCCACTGATGAAGCTCGTCCCGCGCGGGGACACCGCTGTCGTCGACGCCTACCTGTCGCCGGTGCTGCGCCGCTACGTCCGCCAGGTCGCCGACGAACTCGAAGGTGTGCGGCTGCTGTTCATGCAGTCCAACGGGGGCCTCACCGAGGCCGGGCAGTTCCGCGGCAAGGACGCCATTCTCTCCGGGCCGGCGGGAGGCATCGTCGGCATGGCGCGGATGTCGCAGCTGGCCGGTTTCGACCGGGTCATCGGCTTCGACATGGGCGGCACCTCCACCGATGTCTCGCACTTCGCCGGTGAGTACGAGCGGGTCTTCACCACGCAGATCGCCGGTGTCCGGCTGCGTGCCCCGATGCTGGACATCCACACCGTCGCGGCCGGAGGCGGCTCGGTCCTCCATTTCGACGGCTCCCGCTACCGTGTGGGGCCGGACTCGGCGGGCGCGGACCCGGGGCCCGCCTGCTACCGCGGTGGCGGTCCGCTCGCCGTCACCGACGCCAACGTCATGCTCGGCCGCATCCAACCCGCCCACTTCCCCAAGGTGTTCGGACCCGACGGCGACGAGCCCCTCGACGAGGATCTCGTCCGCGACCGCTTCGCCGCCCTCGCGCGTGAGATCGGCGAGCGCACCGGCGACGACCGCACGCCCGAGCAGGTCGCCGAGGGCTACCTGCAGATCGCCGTCGCCAACATCGCCAACGCCGTCAAGCGGATCTCCGTCCAGAAAGGCCACGACGTCACCCGCTACGCCCTCACCACCTTCGGCGGCGCGGGCGGCCAGCACGCGTGCATGGTCGCCGACTCCCTCGGCATCCGCACGGTCCTCGTCCCGCCCATGGCCGGCGTCCTGTCCGCACTCGGCATCGGCCTCGCCGACACCACCGCCATGCGCGAGCAGTCCGTGGAGGCGCCCCTGGCGGCGGCCTCCATGCCCGCCGTCCGCAAGACCGCGGACGACCTCGAAGGAGCGGCCCGCGCCGAACTCCTCGCGGAGGACGTCCCCGAGGACCGCATCCACGTCACCCGCCGGGCCCAGCTGCGCTACGACGGCACCGACACCACCCTCACCGTCGAGCTGACCGAGCCCGACACGATGCGTCACTCCTTCGAAGAACGTCATCGCGCCACGTACTCCTTCACGCTCGACCGCCCGATCGTCGTCGAAGCCCTCTCCGTGGAAGCCACCGGCATCACCGAACCCCCCGATCTCTCCGCCCTCGCCCCGTACGAAGGCAACCCCGCCACGACCGCCGCCGTCCGCCTCCACACCGGCGGCACCTGGCGCGACGTACCCCTCCACCGCCGCGAGGACCTCCCTCCCGGCGAGACCGTCACCGGCCCCGCGATCATCACGGAGGCCAGTGCGACGACCGTCGTCGACGACGGCTGGCGGGCCGTGGCCCGAGACGACGGGCATCTGGTCATGGAACGTGCGGCGATTACGGAGAGTTCCCATCTCGGCACGGAAGCCGACCCGGTTCTGCTTGAGGTCTTCAACAACCTCTTCATGTCGATCGCCGAGCAGATGGGCGCCCGGCTGGAGTCCACGGCCCAGTCCGTCAACATCAAGGAGCGCCTGGACTTCTCCTGCGCCCTCTTCGACCCCGACGGGAACCTGGTGGCCAACGCCCCCCACATCCCGGTCCACCTGGGGTCCATGGGCACCAGCGTCAAAGAGGTCGTCCACCGCCGCGGCCCCGCGATGCGCCCCGGCGACACCTACGCCGTCAACGATCCCTATCACGGCGGCACCCACCTGCCGGACGTCACGGTGATCACCCCCGTCTTCGACACACAGGGTGACCGGATCCTCTTCTACGTCGCCTCCCGCGGCCACCACGCCGAGATCGGCGGCATCGCCCCGGGCTCCATGCCCGCGAACAGTCGCACCATCGAGGAGGAGGGCGTCCTCTTCGACAACTGGCTCCTCGCCGAGGCGGGCCGCTTCCGCGAGGAGGAGACCCTGCGTCTGCTCACCGAGGCGCCCTACCCCTCCCGCAACCCGAAGACCAACCTCGCCGACCTGCGCGCCCAGATCGCCGCCAACCAGAAGGGCGTCGACGAGGTCGCCCGCATGATCGAGAACTTCGGCCTCGACGTCGTCCAGGCGTACATGCGGCACGTCCAGGACAACGCCGAGGAAGCGGTACGCCGGGTCATCGACGCCCTGGACGACGGCGAGTACGCCTACGAGACCGACTCCGGCGCCGTCATCCGCGTACGCGTGCGCGTGGACCGCGAGAACCGGTCCGCCACCGTCGACTTCACGGGCACCTCGCCCCAGCTGGCCGGCAACTTCAACGCCCCCTTCGCGGTCGTCAACGCGGCCGTCCTGTATGTCTTCCGCACCCTCGTCGCCGACGACATCCCGCTCAACGACGGCTGTCTGCGCCCCCTGGACATCGTCGTGCCGCCCGGCTCGATGCTCTCGCCCGAGCCGCCGTCCGCCGTCGTCGCGGGCAACGTGGAGACCTCCCAGGCCATCACCGGCGCCCTCTACGCGGCGCTCGGCGTGCAGGCCGAGGGCTCCGGCACCATGAACAACGTCACCTTCGGCAACGAACGCCACCAGTACTACGAGACCGTCGCCTCCGGGTCCGGCGCGGGCGACGGCTTCCCCGGCGCGCCCGTCGTGCAGACCCATATGACCAACTCCCGGCTCACCGACCCCGAGGTCCTGGAGTGGCGGCTGCCGGTCCAGCTCGACGAGTTCGCCGTCCGGCGGGGGAGCGGCGGTGCCGGGCGGTGGCGGGGCGGGGACGGAGCGGTGCGCCGTATCCGCTTCCACGAGCCCATGACGGTCTCCACGCTGTCCCAGCACCGCAGGGTCCCGCCGTACGGCATGGCGGAAGGTGCACCCGGCGCGCTGGGTGCCAGCCGGGTGGAGCACGCGGACGGCACGGTCACCCCCCTCGCCGGAAGCGACGTCGCCGACGTCGGTCCCGGCGACGTACTCGTCATCGAAACCCCTGGTGGCGGCGGCTACGGTCCGCCACCTCACCGTCCCCATCAAGCAGGAGAAGAGATCGATGATCTTCGGGCGTTCTGAGCGCGGGAAGCCTCCGGTCGAGCCCGTCACGCTCAAGATCCTGGTGGCCGGCGGCTTCGGCGTCGGCAAGACCACACTCGTCGGCGCGGTCAGCGAGATCAGGCCGCTGCGCACCGAGGAACTGCTCACCGAGGCGGGCCGTCCGGTCGACGACACGAGCGGCGTGGAGGGCAAGCACACCACCACCGTGGCCATGGACTTCGGCCGCATCACGCTCCGCGAGGACCTCGTCCTGTATCTGTTCGGCACCCCCGGACAGGAACGGTTCTGGTTCATGTGGGACGAGCTCTCCGAGGGCGCCCTCGGAGCCGTGGTACTCGCCGACACCCGCCGGCTGGAGGACAGCTTCGCCGCCGTCGACTACTTCGAGCGGCGCTCCATACCCTTCGTCGTGGGCGTCAACTGCTTCGAGGGAGCGGCCCGCTATCCGGTCGAGGACGTCCGGCGCGCCCTCGACCTCGACGACGACGTCCCGATGGTCCTGGGCGACGCCCGCGACCGGGAGTCCGTCAAGCAGATCCTCATCGGCGTGGTGCGGCACGCGATGGCGCATGCGGCGGAGCGCCGCGAGACCGTCGGCACCTGAGACAGGCAGGGCGTACGGCCCGTACCCCCGCCGACCGGGGTACGGGCCGCGCTCACGGGCACACGCGCGCGTGCCTAGTTGTCGCCGTCCTCCTCCCAGCCGAAGCTCTTCTCCACGGCCTTGCGCCAGTTGTGGTACTCACGGTCCCGTACCGACGACTCCATGGAGGGCGTCCACTCGACGTCCTTCTGCCAGTGGGACTTCAGCTCGTCGAGGTCGTTCCACACGCCCGTGGCGAGCCCGGCGGCGTACGCGGCGCCGAGACACGTCGTCTCGGAGACCTTCGGCCGGACCACCGGGACATCCAGCACATCGGCCTGGTGCTGCATGAGCAGGTTGTTCTTGGTCATGCCGCCGTCCACCTTGAGGGTGGTGATGTGCACCCCGGAGTCCTGGTACATGGCGTCCACGACTTCGCGGGTCTGCCAGCTCGTCGCCTCCAGCACGGCACGGGCGAGGTGGGCCTTGGTGACGTAGCGGGTCAGACCGGTGACGACACCGCGTGCGTCGGAGCGCCAGTAGGGCGCGAACAGGCCGGAGAACGCGGGCACAATGTACGCGCCGCCGTTGTCCTCGACACTCGCCGCGAGCGGCTCGATCTCGTCGGCGCTGCGGATGATGCCGAGCTGGTCGCGGAACCACTGGACGAGCGCGCCCGTGATCGCGATGGACCCCTCCAGACAGTAGACCGGCGCCTCGCTCCCGATCTTGTAGCCCATCGTCGTCAGCAGCCCGCTCTTCGACGGCACCGGCCGGTCGCCCGTGTTGAGCAGCAGGAAGGAGCCCGTGCCGTAGGTGTTCTTCGCGGTGCCGACGTCATAGCAGGCCTGTCCGAAGACGGCCGCCTGCTGGTCGCCGAGCGCCGAGGCGACCGGTACGCCGGCGAGCTGGCCGACCGCGGTGCCGTAGACCTCGGCCGAGGACCTGATCTCGGGCAGGAGGGACTCGGGGACGTTCATCGCGGAGAGGATGGACTGGTCCCACTGGAGGGTCTCCAGGTTCATCAGCATGGTGCGGCCGGCGTTGGTCACGTCGGTGACGTGCTGCCCGCCGTCGGTGCCGCCCGTGAGGTTCCAGATGAGCCAGGAGTCCATGGTGCCGAAGGCGAGCTCGCCGTTCTCGGCGCGTGCCCTCAGGCCCGGCACGTTGTCGAGCAGCCAGGCCGCCTTGGGGCCGGAGAAGTAGGTGGCCAGCGGCAGCCCGGTCTGCTCACGGAACCGGTCCTGCCCGTCCGGGCCCCCGAGCTGGTTGACGAGGCCCGCGGTGCGCGTGTCCTGCCACACGATCGCGTTGTGCACGGGTTTCCCGGTGGCCCGGTCCCACAGGAGGGTGGTCTCGCGCTGGTTGGTGATGCCGAGCGCGCTGAGCTGGTCGGCACGCAGTCCGGCCTTGGCGATCGCACCGGCGACCACCGCCTGCACCTTGGACCAGATCTCGGTGGCGTCGTGTTCCACCCATCCCGGCTTCGGGAAGATCTGGCGGTGCTCACGCTGGTCGACGGCGACGATCGCGCCGTCCTGGTTGAAGACGATGCAGCGGCTGGAAGTGGTGCCCTGGTCGATAGCGGCGACGAACTTGTCCGTCATGACGTCCCCTTCGTCGTTCCTTCGGAGCCTGCCCGAATCAGAAGGCTGCTTTGAAGATGAGCCCGGAGAGCACCCCGCCGATCAGCGGTCCCACTACCGGGATCCACGAATAACTCCAGTCAGAGGTCCCCTTGTTGGGGATGGGGAGGAGACTGTGGACGATGCGGGGGCCCAGGTCACGGGCCGGGTTGATGGCGTAGCCGGTTGGCCCGCCGAGGGACAGACCGATGCCGACCACCAGGAATGCGACGATCAGGACCGTCGTACCGGACTGGCCGAGTCCCTTCGTCAGACCGAAGGCCAGAATCGGCAGTACCAGTCCTATGGTAGCGATGATCTCGGTGATGAGGTTGGCCACCGGATTCCGGATCGCCGGCGCCGTCGAGAAGATGCCGAGCGTCGGCTGTGCGATCTCGTCCTCCGCGTTGGCCTGGAACTGCGCGAAGTAGACCAGCCAGCACAGGACCGCGCCGAGCATCGCGCCGACCATCTGACCAGCGATGTAGAGCGGGACCTTGTCCCACTTGCCCGTGTCGATGGCGATACCGATCGTCACCGCCGGATTGAGCTGTCCGCCGGACAGCGGAGCGGCCGTATAGGCCCCGGCCAGTACGCCGAAGCCCCAGCCGAAGGCGATGACGACCCAGCCGGCGTCCTTCGCCTTGGAGTAGTTCAGTACGACGGCGGCGACCACACCGGCGCCGAAGAGAATCAGGATCGCTGTGCCGATGACCTCACCGACGAAGATGTCTCCATTGCTCATGGCGGCTCCTAGGCCCTGGCCCGGGGCATTCGTCCCCGGTCCTCCGTGCAGGGTGCGTTTCCCATGGCTACTTCAGCCGAAGGCAGGGAAGATCCCGCGCCCCGCCCGGCGTCCGTGACGAGCGTGCCCGTCGGAGCCGAATCGCCCGTGGGGGAATGGGCCTGTTCTTCAGGCGGGGCCCGCGCGGCGTGTGCCTGGATACACCGTGTTTGTACGGCGATGTCGACCGACACCGGAAGTGTTCCCCGGCACCCACAGAGCGTCAAGCTCGCGGACGGCAACGGTGACAAGGGCCGATACGTTCCTTCGGGCACGCACGGCCGACGACGCCAGTACCGTCGGCTCCGACCCGGCCCCGTTTCCGGGCTCAGCCCGCCTGCGCCGGCGCGGCCTGAACACCGCGCAGGACCTCGTGCCCGGGCAGCCCGGCCCGGCCCAGCACCCAGCTCGTTCCCTGCAGCGCCTTCGCGGCCTTCTTCAGCGGCGCCAGACAGGCGGCGGCCTGACGGTGGTCCGCCACGCTGCCGGGCAGACACACGACCGTGGCCAGCGACAACGTGACCGGCCGGCCGCCCGCAGACCAGAGCGTGTCGAGCATGGTCGCCGCCACCGGATCAAGCCACTCCGGATCGGCCAGTACGAGGAAGTCGTCCCCGCCGATATGGCCCACTCGGGTGCCGCCGGACGCCGCGCCCTGCAGCGCCCGTCCCACGGACCGGATCAGCTCGTCGCCCGCGGCGAACCCGGCCCCGTCGTTGACCTGCTTGAAGTGGTCCACATCCAGCCAGCTCAACGCGAACGCGCGCCCTTCGGCGATACACCGGTCCACCTCCGCGGTGATCGCGTCCGAGCCGGGCAGCCGCGTCAGCGGATTGAGCCCGGCCGCCTCCTCGACGCGGCTCTCCGCCAGCGCACGCACCAGGTCGGCGAGGCGCACCACGCCCACGCACCGCCCGTGCCGGTCCACCACGGCCACATCGTCCGACGTGCGGTCCCGGCTGCCTACGGCCACCACGTCCAGGACCTCCCACGCGGTGGCGTCGGCGCCCACGACACGCGGCGGATCGCCCAGCTTCGCCGCGGGCCGGTCGGCGTACAGGGCATGGCCGTAGCGCCCCGACATCGCCAGCAGGAAGCGCGAGCGGTGCACCGACCGGACCGGGACCCCATGGGCGTCCACCAGCACGACGCCCGACACCTCGGGCGACCCGGTCAGCAGCGCCCGCACCTGACCCGCGGAGGCGGTGACGGGCAGCAGCGCGGCAGGCCGCACGAACTGCCGTACGGACGGACCCGACCGCGGCGGCGCCGTGTCACCGGGGGAGCGGGGCGGAACGTATACGTCAGCCGCGGGCAGCCGGGCCGGTGGCGCGAACAGCGCCCCCTGGGCCAGTTGCGCCCCAGCCGACACCGCGGCCGCGCACTGCCGCTCGGTCTCCACACCCTCGACGGACAAAAGCGCGCCCAGCTGCTCGCACAGCGTCCGCATCGCCCGCACCGCGGCCGGCCGGGACAGTAGCGAGGCATCGAGTTTCACCAGGTCGGGCGCGAGATCGGTGAGCAGCCGCAGCGGTACGTCCCCGTCCCCGACGCCGTCCGCGCTGATCCGGAAGCCCTGGGCCCGCAGCCCGCCCACCGCCTCCAGCAGCGCCCGCTGCGGCACATGTGTGTACGGCGGCCCGACATCGACGGTCACCTCCCACGGCAGCCGCCCCGCCCCCCGTACGGCGTCGTGCAGCGGTGTGAGACCGCCGAGGTCGGCGAGGGTGCCCGCGAACACGTTGACGTGCAGCGGCAGCAACGTCTCCCTGCGGGCCGCCGCCCGGACCGCCAGCACCGCCAGCCGGCCGTCCAGCTCGGGATCCCGGCGGGCCTCGGCGAGGATGTCCCCGGTCTCCGGGCGGGCGAGTATCTCCAGCGCCACGACCCCTCCGGTGGTCAGGTTGACCACCGGCTGGAAGGCGAAGCGGAGAGTATCCGTCCAGGAGCGCACGCGAGCATGATGACGCTCCCGGCGCGCGCCCAGGCGCAGTTCATAAGACGTTCACGCAGCATTCCGGGGCGATCACGCAGCGTACGGGAAAGGGCTTGCGGCCCGGAGACGGCGGGAAGGACCGCACGCCGTCGCGACGCTCGCCCGCACCCACCCGCCGCTCACCGCGCGGCGATCACCGCCGAACCGTGCCCGAACAGACCCTGGTTGGCTGTGATCCCCACTCGCGCCCCCGGAACCTGCCGGTCACCCGCCTCGTGCCGCAACTGCCATGTCAGCTCGCAGACCTGGGCGATCGCCTGTGCCGGGACCGCCTCGCCGAAGGACGCCAGCCCGCCGCTCACATTGACCGGTATGCGCCCTCCGAGGCCTGTCGCGCCCTCTCTGAGGAGCTTGGCGGCCTCGCCCTGCGCGCACAGCCCCAGATCCTCGTACCACTGCAACTCCAGCGCCGTGGACAGGTCGTAGACCTCCGCGAGGGAGAGGTCCTCGGGTCCCACACCCGCCTCCTCATAGGCGGCGCGTGCGATCGACGCCCGGAACGTCTGGGCGGCCGGCTCCACCGCCACCGCGGAGTCCGTCGCGATGTCGGGCAGATCGAGCACGGTGTTCGGATAACTCGGCGTCACCGTCGACACCGCCCTGATCCGCACGGGCCGCTCCGCCCCGTGCCGACGCGCGAACTCCATGCTGGACAGCACGAGGGCCGCCCCGCCGTCCGAGGTCGCGCAGATGTCGAGCAGCCGCAAGGGATCGGCGACCACCGCGGAGGCGGCGACCTCCTCGGCGGTGACCTTCTTGCGGTAGCGCGCGTTCGGGTTCAGCGCGCCCAGAGCCGCGTTCTTCACCTTGACCTGCGCGAAGTCCTCCGGGGTGTCCCCGTGCACGGCCATGCGACGGCGGGCGTACAGCCCGAAGTACGTCGGATTGGTCGCCCCCAGGACGCGGAAGCGCAGCCAGTCGGGGTCGTCGGGCCGGTCACCGCCCGCGGGGCGGAAGAACCCCTTCGGCGCCGCGTCGGCACCCACCACCAGCACCACTTCGGCGAGTCCGGCGAGGATCTGCGCCCGCGCGGTGTTGACGGCCTGCGCCCCGGACGCGCACGCCGCGTACACGCTCGCCACCCGCGCCCCCTGCCAGCCCAGCGCCTTGGCGAAGGTCGCGCCGGCCACATGGCCCGGGTAGCCGCCACGCACCGTGCCCGCGCCGACGACCGATCCGATGGCACGCCACTCCAGGCCGGCGTCGGCGAGCGCGGCGCGGGCCGCCACGACGCCGTACTCGACGAAGGAGCGCCCCCACTTGCCCCACGGATGCATCCCCGCGCCGAGCACCGCCACCTCGTCCGTCATGCCCCCACCCCCGTAGGCCTCCACTGCCAGGTCGTCCAGGTCGTCTCCGGGTCCTCGTGCAGCACGCCGGGAACGACCTCCACCTCCATGCCCACCGTCAGATCGGCGACGGTGACCCCGGGAGCCGCCTGCCCGAGCACCACGAGCCGCTCGGGTTCCAGCTCCACAGCGATCAACGTGTACGGCTCCCACGGAAGTTCCGGATCGCTCACATAGGGTGACGGCGGCCGGTACCGGCTGTCCGTGTACGACCAGACCCGCCCGCGCCGGGAGAGCGGCACCTCCTCCAGACTCCCGCCGGCGCAGCGGGGATTGCGGCAGTGGATGTCCTCGCGGGGAAAGAACACCGAGGCGCATGCCGCGCAGCGGGTGCCGAGGAGCGTGAAGCCCTCCCCGTCGCCGGTGAACCATCCGTCGACCACGGGCGTGCGTGTACGAGACAAAGCCCCTCCCTGGCATACGATCTGACGGAACGTCAGAAGTGTGTCACGGGCATCCGGAATTGGGCAGGGCAGGGGACATGACACGACTCACCCGCGCACTACGCGGTCTGATCACCGCCCTCGCCGCCCTGCTGGCCGTGACCGCCGCCTCGGCCACCGCCCGGGCCGACGGCGAGCCCAAGGCGCCGGACGACTTCGTGGCGCTGAGAACGGTGGACCCGACGATCATCCAGGAGATGCGCTACTTCACCGTGCACAACTTCGTCGGCGAACGCATCGACGGCTACGAACAGCCGATCTGCATCCTCACCCGGCCCGCCGCCGAAGCCCTCCACAAGGCCCAGTCGAAGCTGTTGCGTGAGGGCTACACGCTCAAGGTCTACGACTGCTACCGGCCCCAGCGTGCCGTGAACCACTTCGTCCGCTGGGCCGAGGACCTCGACGACCAGGCCATGAAGGGCGAGTTCTACCCGAACGTCGACAAGACCCGCCTCTTCGAGGACGGGTACATCGCGGAGAAATCCGGCCACAGCCGCGGCTCCACGACGGACCTCACGATCGTGCGGCTCCCCGCGAAGCCGACCCGCCCCTACCACCGCGGCGAGCCGCTCGTGCCCTGCTACGCGCCCAAGGACCAGCGCTTCCCCGACAACTCCGTCGACATGGGCACCGGCTTCGACTGCTTCGACACCTAGATAACACCCACACTCCGGGGCATGATGAACCCGCGGCCCCGGAAGGAGGAACCGAGTGCTCCTGATCCCGCAACAGCCCTGCCTGTACTGCCGCCTGTCGTACGCCCCTGACGGCTCCCTGGAGAAGGTCGAGCGCCAGGAGGAGGACGGACGAGCCGCTGGTGCACGCCTCGGCTGGCCCGACTTCTGCTGCGTCTACGTCGACAACAGCCGTAGCGCCTGGCAGCGTAACCGCAAGCGGCCCGACTGGGACCGCATGCTCCTCACCCTGGACCGAGATAGCGGCAAGCTCATCCCGTCTGACCCGAAGGCGAACCACCACCACGACGGGATCATGACCTACCACGGTGACCGGCTCATCCGGCAGCCGTACGACCTCGAGCTGCTCCTCAATATCGCCGACACCAGACACATGCCGCTGGCCTCCGTCTCCGGAGTCCGAGACCTCAGCAGCTCGGACGACCGCTTCGTCCTGCGGATCGAGGCCGCCCAGGCCTGCCGGGAAGTCGACCATCTGTCCCGCCGCCGCCGGCGCGGCTACAAGGCTGACGTCACGAAGCGCGGCAAGAGCCAGCAGGGCGGGAGACGCCCCTACGGGTGGGGCGTCCCTACCGGCCGCATGAAAGCCCGGCGTGACCCGGAAACTGGCGAGGAGCGCCTGGTCGAGGTCCTCGACAACAACAAGCCGGTGAAGGAAGAGACCGCCCATCTGGCCGAGGCCGCGCGGCGACTCATCGCGGTACCGAACATGGCCGCTGTGCTGCGCTACATGAACTCCGTCTCCACGACGACAGAGGGAAATCCCTGGAGTTCGCGGGTTTTGTGGTCCGCGCTCACCTCTCCCCGGATTGCCGGTCTCATCGAGCACGAGGGCGTCCTGCACGCGGCCGTCTGGGACCCGGTCATCTCCGAAGAGCAGCGGCAGGCCCTGATTGCACTGCACGACCAACGACGCACCGAATCACCGAACCCCGGGCCAGCGCGCGTGCACCTGCTGCCGGGAGCGCTGAAGTGTGGGCGGTGCGGGGGAACGTCGTGGCGCAGCAAGCCGATGGGCGGCAAGGGCAGGAACACGAAGCCGGGATACAACGCCTACCGGGTCTACTACTGCAAGATGTGCAACATCGCACGGAACGTGGAGCACCTCGACGCCTACGTGACCGGCCGCACGCTGAAGGTGCTGCACTCGGCGCGGTTCCTGCGCGAGCTCCAGAGCGCGGCCGTAGAAGGCGTCCCTGCGATCGCCACGGAAATCACGGCGCTGGAGACCCGGCAGAGGCAGACGAAGAAGCAACTCGAAGAGCTCGCTGACCATCCCGAGGTCGACCCGGCTCTCGCGCTGCTCTCACTGGCTTCATTCGACAAGAAGATCGCTGAGCTGCGGGACAGGCTGAAGCTGACATCCCGACAGAGGCTGCTCACTCGTATGGCCGGCATCGGCAAAGAGGCCTGGGAGGCTGAGCCGGTTGACGTACGGCACGAGGTAGTAGCCGCTCTGTTCGAGATCGAGGTCTTGCCCAGCACCCGGCGTGGCCCTGGTTTCGATCCGGACAGTGTGAGACTGACCCGGAAATCACTCAGGGACACGCCGGACGGTCCTCTACAGACAGAGACACAGCCTCAGATCCAGCAGACTGCGGACGTCGACGCATAGATCGGGGAGCGGTGGCTGGGAGCCTGATCCGGTCGCCGTCGGGGCCGGTGCGGAGGACCCAGAAGGGGGCGACGCACTCGATGCGGGGGATGACCCTGTGCAGCTGGGAGTCGGGCTGCCAGGGGACTGCTCACCCGTGGGGCTCAGGGTGACCGACGGCTGCGCGTAGGCGGGTTCCGTGGCCGATGCGGCATATTCACCCCCCGGGCTCGCGTTAGCCGCTGCTGGGGGACCGCTCGTCGATGGCGGTGGTTCGCCCGACGGGCCTGATGCGCTGGATACAGCGGAAGCTGTCGCGGTGCCTGTAGGCGCCGGGGTCAGAGTGGGAGACAAGCCGCCGCTTGGTGGCGTTGTACCCCCTCGCACGACCACTAGCAGGACAGCGGTGCCGATGGCTACTGTGCCTGCGACTCCACCAGCCAGCACGGCTCGCGGCCGTGTGCGGCGGATCTGGTGCAGCTTGGCCAGCACAGCTGCCAGGCCTCCCATATACAAGGCCAGATGGCGTTTCCTTCGTACGGGCTCAATTTCCTCTTCGGTGGGCTCTAAAGACCTTGCCTCCGGTTGATATCCGATGTCACGAAGAATCCTGTCGCTGTCGCGCTCGACGCGTAGCTGTGTGAGCTGCCAGCTGAGTTTCCTCAGCTGCCGGAAGAGCAGCCATACGACCAGAGCGATTGCGCCGAGTGCGCCCGCGAGAATGAAATCCGTCATTCCCATCCCCTACGAGCAGCACACGGTTGAGTTGGATGTGTGGTGCAGGTGATGAGAATGCGTCATTTTCGGTCACGCCTAGATGCATATATGCCGATCGTGATCGAGCCGTGATGAAGCTCTAGGTAAGGCATTACCAGGCGCTACGGTCAGGGGTGTCGCCAAATGCCGGGGGCGCATGGCGCGGGACGTGAGCATGCGTGCTACACCAGCACGGGCGACGGCATGGAGGGGGCCAAGTCGGGTAGCGCGGGGTGGCCAGCAGGAAGTGGCCGGCTCTTGGGCCAGTTCTGATACCAGAGGCCGTCTCCTACCATCCGCAACAGCATGTCGTTCATGTCGTTACGGACCTTGCGTGAGACGCAGTCCTCGTCGACGACCCACACGCAGAGGCCCTCTTCCTGGATGGGGAAGACGATGTGCCCTGGGGGCATCAGATGCGAGGGGACGCTCTCCCACCGATTGACGCCCAGTAGGAGGCCAAGGGCTTGGCCCTCCACGCGCTCGCCTTCGGTCCATGCCTGGCGCCAACTGCCGTGGACGATCAGATGATTGCTCTGGCGGGTCAGTTCGTCGGGAAGCGACGGGGAGACCTCCCCCTGCCGGAAGAGGACCTCGGCGTGGCCGCCTGGCCAGTCCTTGATGGTGACGACGAGGCCGTCTGGCATCTCCTCCTCGTCCACGATTCTGTAGACCACGGGCTTGTGTGACTGATACGGCATGAGGCCGTCACCCCCCAAGGCAGAATGGTTGCGCCGCGGAGGATGACGCGCACGGACTGCGCCACCCGGTCCTAACTGCGGCGAGGCCCCATCATGCACAGACCGACTACTTTTGGCCACACCTCTGTCACCAGGCGCAACGCCCGCCTCTGTCAACTGGGGCAATACAGCTGGGGAGTTGGCGGTCCGACTATTTTTGGCCACGCCGCTCGGGAGCGGTCCGGAACATGTCCATGAGCGCCTGGGCCTTCTGGGCCGCCTCGGGGGTCAGGTGCTCGCCCTTCAGGTTGGCCATGACTCGGCCGTCCGTGCTCCAGATGGTCTCCAGGCCCAGGAACTGGCCGCCCGCTGCCGCGCGGACCTGCGCCAGATCCAGGCCCAGAACGGAGACCAGAGCGTCCAGTTGCGGGTAGGCCGGGAACTCCTCCTGGGTCAGAGTCGCCGACTCGAGGCGCTCCAGCCAGTCGACCTCGATGACGTGGTCGCCGGTCCCCGGGTCCACGGCGCGCGCGGCCACGTCCTCAAGACTCAGGCCGGCCGCATCCCGCGCGGTGCGCACAAGGTCCGACAGGTCGGTGCGCCCAGTGACTGGATAGGGTCCGCGGGCGCCTCCCGGTGGCGCCGCGTGGGCAGCGGCCTTCTCGTGGGATTCGATCTTCGTGGCGAGCCTGCGCAACAGGAGGGCCTTCTCGGCCGCGCTACGGGGGCGCTCGTCGAGGGCATTCAGGATGACCCTCTGCTGCCACTCCTCCAGCTCCGCGAATGGAGCCGGCGCGGGTTGTTCCTCGGCTGCCGATCCCTTCGAGCGCTCCAGCTCCCGGAGGATCTCGACGGCGTCATCTCGGCCGGTCTCGGCGAGGCGGTCGGCGCTGATGCCCAGCGTCCAGCAGATGTGAGCCAAGGTCGTCGATGGGGCGATGACTTGGGTGTCGCTGTCCTTGCGCCAGCCGCGCTCGATCTGGCGCCATCGGCTACCACTGAACTTGATCTCCATGCGTGCCGCCGCGACCTCCGGACTGAGTCCGGCGGCCTCTCGTACGAGGCGGATGAGCATCGCCTCCGGCGGTGGGGGTGTCGCCGGTGCTCCCATGACCGTGTACCCCTGCCCTCTCTGTATGGGGTTGTTGGACTTTCTTGGACTGTATCGAACTTAGGCAGGGGCGTCGCTAGGGCTCCGCACACAACCTGCACAGGTGGAAGGCCGTAGTGCAACACTGAAAGCAGATGTCAAAGAAAGTCACAGCTACTGATCAGTAAGGGGTTGTACAGTCAGATACATAGTCGTACTGTCCCTTACATGAGATCGAGAACCGAACTTGACCGGGGGCGCCTCAGGCGCAGACGGATCGAGGCGGGGCTGAACCAGACCCAGCTCGCCCGCCGAGCCGGGATCAGCAAGCAGCTCGTGAGCATGGTCGAGAAGGGCAACGCCAACTTCTCGCCCAACAACCTGGGCAAGATCGCACAGGCCCTCGGCTGCAAGATCGCCGATCTGCTCCCCGATGAGCAGCCCACCGCCCCCGGCGCCGAGAGCGCCGCCTGATGGCCGGGGCCCGGATCTGCCGCACCGCCGAGGAAGCCTTCGACGCCGGCTGGAACGAGACCTGCGACCACGGCAGCCCGGACCCCGGCGACTGCCCCACGTGTGGACTCACCGACGCCGAGATCGCACGCCTGGTCGTGCTGCTCGGCGGCCTCGTGGCATCCGGTGCCCCCCGACAGGCGGCCGCCTGATGCGCGCCCTGATCGACGTCATCTGCCGCTGGCTCTGCGAGACCTGCGGCCACCGGAACCCGACCTGGCGGTTCGAGTGCCGCCGCTGCCGAACCGGCCGCCCCTGAACGCACTGAGGGCCCGCCGTGCACCCGGCGAGCCCTCGGCCCACCACCCAACCAGCTTGAGAGGAACGAGGTGGACCCGATGCACACCAGCATCGCACACACCGACTTCGCGGACCGGGACGAGACCGCAACTGCCCTGCGGATCGTCAACTCGACCCCGACGTTCGCCCCGCCCCTCGACATCGCCCGCCGAAACGCCCACCGCACCCTCGCCGAGGCCAGCTCCCTCGACCTGGACACGGCGACCGTCGGCCAGGTCTACAGCCAGTGCGGTGCCCTCCAGGAGAGCCTCCGCCAGGTCCTGGCAGCGCTCGACGCCGAGGACGGCCGGCATGCCTGAGCCGCTCACCACCGAGTACATGCAGAAGACGCAGCAGATCATCGCGGCTGCCCCGGTAGGCCCGTGGAACGTCGAGCCCAGCACACATGGTCTCCCCGACCAGGTCGGACCCATCGCGTTCCTGGAGACCTGGGCGGACACCGAACGGATTCCCGTCGTCGAGTTCATCTCCCACGCCCGCGAGGCACTCCCTCGCTACGTCGGCGAAGTCTCCCGCCAGCAGGCCCTCATCCAGACCCTGGAGCAGCGCATCCGCGACCTGGAGAGCGGCCAGGACGGCGGCGACCGTGACTGACGACCGAGCCTTCCCGTGGGCCCGCACGTACGACACCGAGCAACTCGCCGCGTTCATCGAGGACCTGTGGGGAGCAGCCTCCGGCGACAGCGATCTCGACACCCTCGACGCCATCGAGAAAGTGATCGCCGACCACCGGCCGGACGAGCCGATGACTTGTCCTCTGAGCGACCTTGAGATCGAGGTCCTGGCGTCGCTGGCCAACGGGCACACGCGCCTCGGAGCGGCCCGCAAGGCCAGCCTCAGCGAGGACTCCGTGCGCGCCCTGCTGGCCCGCCTGTACCTGCGACTCGGCGTGCAGAACCTCACTCACGCGGTCACCACCGCGCTGCACTACGGGTGGCTTCCCGTCGAGAAGCTCAACATCCCGAAGCCGATCGTCGTGCATCGGATGAGCCCTCAGGCCTGGAAGCTCCACTACTGCGATCGCTCCCAGAAACTGCGGGAACGGCCCGGCGAGTTCGTGACCATCGGCCCTTACTTCTCGTACGACGGCGTCCGCAGAGCGGCCGACCGTATCCGCAAGGGCCTGATCGACGACTTCCGGCCCGCCGGAGCGTTCGAAGCCGTCCCGTTCACCGAAGGCGGCCTCTGGTCCATCCGCGCCCGCTACGTCGGCACCCCCAGCACCAACGCAGAGAGAGCAGCGTCATGACCAAGAGCACGCATGACTACCGGGGCACGGTCGTCGACCAGGAGAGGCGCCAAGCCGATCCCTTCCGGGTCCGCCTGACTGACCTCGCCGACCAGTACCCGGTGGGCGCCCGCATCGTCCACGCCTGCGGCCGGCAGGGAACCGTCGCCCTGGACGAGCCGCCACACGTGCCGGGCCTGTTCAGCGGCAAGCCATCTGCCGTGTGCCTGGCGGGCGAGTACTTCGAGAGGCCGATGGTGTTCGCCACCTGGGAGAACGAGCACGAGTTCACCTGGAGAGTCTGGGTTCCAGTCTCTAAGGTCCGCCTGGGCAAGGCGCCCGCGATCAACCGTCCCGGCAACAAGGCCCGGATCGGCGGCCGTCGATGAGGTACGCGATCATCGCCACCGACGGCGACCTCACTCACCACGACGGCGACCTCGACTGGGACAGAGTGATCGGTCCCGAGGGAAGGTCGCGCATCTACCTCCCCGGCCTCGCCGCCGCAGGATGGGCCAACGACGTCGGGTTGCGCTCCCCGGATCGGTATCCGCGCAATGTCACCGGCTCGTGCGTGCTCGCCGCGTTCGGTGCACGCATTCAGCCGTACGCCGGACCGATCGTCTTCACCGGCTGGAACCCGGCCAACACCGGTGTCGGGCTGTCCGAGATCGAGTCGCTTCCCAGGCCCGTCGAGACCCTGGACGTGGTCCACGGAGACGTCATCAAGGCCCTGGCTGGACAGACCCCGCGCGACCTGTCCCCGAGCTGGGCCGAACAGATGCGGGAGATCGCTGAGCACGTCCGCACCGTGGCCGCCCCTGGCATCACGATCCGGGCGGTGACGCTCGGATGACCGCCGAACAGCGGCGCGACGCCGTCATGAGCGCAATGAAAGCCCGCGGCCTGAGACCCATCAAGTCAGAGGACTGGGACAGAGACGTCGTCCTCCAAGTGCTGCGCGAGAACCGAGCCCGCAACGCAGGCAGCCCGTACACCCAGGAGGTCATCCGCACCGCCGCGGTCGTCGCCAACGAGATCTCCGGCCTCGTCGACCTTCCGGTCGCGGACATCGCCACCGTGCTGCTCGCTGCCGGCGCCTCCGTCGGAACGGTCGCGCTGCTTCGCCCGGTCACGGGGAGGACGACCGCGGAGATCCTCCAGTTCGCCGCAATGGAACTCGACCAGCACGCGAACGGCGGTGAGACGCCGTGACCCGGCCGATTCTCGCGATCACTGTGCACGGCACTCCGGGCCCGCAGGGATCCAAGACCCGCAACGCGGCAGGAGCCATGTATGAGTCGTCCGCCAAGGTCAAGCCCTGGCGCGAGGCCGTGAAGACCGCCGCACTCGATGCCCTCCACCATGACCAGAACTGGACCGCGCTCGACGTTCCCGTGTGGGTCGACGTGCAGTTCAGCCTGCGCCGCCCGAAGGGCCACTACGGCACCGGGCGGAACGCGGGACAGCTGAAGGCGTCCGCGCCGGCCTACCCGACCAGCAAGCCCGACCTGGACAAGCTCGTCCGGTCCACCCAGGACGCCTTGAAGGACGCCGGTGTGCTCGCCGACGACAGCACCGTCGCATCCCTGTCCGCCTCGAAGGTCTACGTGCTCTGGGGCGATGCCCTCCGTACCCCCGGCGCCGTCATCAAGGTCTGGCGCCTGAACGACTTCCTCAAGGAGCCCCAGTCGTGACGCAGTTGAAGTTCGACGCGAAGGTGTCGGCGTCCGCGCAGGAAGCGCTGGAACCGCACATCCGGCCCGTCTACGCCGCCCCGGCCGCCCGGCGCCTGTTCATCGGGGAGTTCGCTGCTCTGGAGCGCACCGAGCCCGCTCCGGGGTCGGAGAAGGAGGCGTCGGTCAAGGTCCGCATCGTCTCTCTGGAGCTACCGAACGAGGCCCAGGAAGGCTACGTGCGGGAGGCCCTGCGGTTCCTGCACCTCCAGCGCACGGCCCGCGGAACCCTCGACGATGACGGCCAGCTGGAGCTCGACGAGTCCACGCTCCGACTCACCGGTGGTCACCTGGCCTACCTCGAGACCGCCCGCCTGCGGGCCGGGTTGAACCACTGGGGGCTGTACGCCCGCCGGGTCTTGCACACGTCCAACCTCACCATCTCCGAGGTCATGCACGAGCTGAAGACGATCGCCGACGGACTGACCGCCGCTCTCGATGGTGCCCACGGCAACGACACCAGCGACGACTGATCCCGGAGCGCCAGCCATGTCCACAGTGAATGTCAGCGGTCTCGACAAGGCCGCCGTTCTTGCGGCCCTCTTCAACGCCTCGCAGCCCCTCGGCCTCGGCTTCCTGAATCCCGCATCCGCCCAGCCGATGACCGCCCAGCGGGCGGCTGAAGTGCTGGCTGAGGCAGGCGACGACCCGTACTTCGACTACCTCCAGGGCCGCGTGATGAAGCTGCGCCTGAACGACGACGAAATCGACCCACGCCTCTACGACCGCGACAACGGCGAAGGTGCCTGCGCAGCGGCCATCAAGGCACTTCGCACGCCATAAGCCCCTCTCTACATCCCACCGAGCCCTGAAGGGAGGTGACCCCATGCCTCAACGCGTCCGCGTACCGCTTCGTGTCGTCGTCGGCTACTACAGCGACGCCTCGGTCAGCGTCTACACCAAGGTCGCGGCTCTCTCGCGCCGCGAGTCCGGCTGCGAGGCAGGGGTCGCCTACCTGTCAGGGCTACTCGGCCTCGCCCGCTCAACCGTCGAACGCGCCCTGACGCAGCTCATGAGGCCAGCGCCAGACGACGACGTCGCCGAGGTCACCAGCTACCGGCGCACGCTGCCCGGCGGCCGTGGCACGACCGCTGTCCGGCGCGTGCGCGCCGTCGGCCGCGCCGAGCACGGAGCATGGGTGCCCACGCGAGCTGCTGAAGCGCTCAGCCCCCGGCAACTGCGGACCTACGCTGCACTTTCGTACGCAACGGCGATCGGGCATCACCTCACCCTCGGCGAGCTCGGCCAGGTCCTGAGGCACCGCTCGGGCAAGCAGGCCGGGCAGCCGCTCGACCCGCGCTCGGTACGCCGCATCCTCAGGTCCCTCGAGGACGTCGGCTGGATCAGCGTCGAGCGCCGCGCGGGATACCGCGGCCGGCACGCATACACCGTGCACGACGAACCACTTCAGGACTCACTGACTGCGGATCTTGAAGAGGGATCGGGTGCGGATCTTGAGGCCGGGTCCCTCGCGTCTAAGGAACACCACCCGACTGACTCACCCGATGATCCGCCCACTGCCGCCCTGGACATCCGCCGGAGGCGAGAGCAGGTAGTAGCGCGAGAGCCTGTGGAAAACTCTCCGCTTCCCGCCGCGTTGCGCCGACCGTACGCGGGGCCGCAGCTGAGCCTCGCTCCGCGGATCTGGCGAGTCCTCGAACCGGTGGAGACGCTGCTGCCGGGCCTCTCGCCGTACGTCGTACGAGAGTTGGCCAGGGTCATCGGCCGCCAGCTCGACGAGGGCCAGGAGCCGCAGCAGATCCGCGCTCGGCTGGAATTCCGGTTCGCGTCGACCGAGCAGATAGGTGACCCGGGTCGGTGGCTGCTCGGCTCGGCCGTCGTACGACGCGGCTGCGGCCTGGTCGCCTGCGAGTCCGGACGGATCTGGCACACGGGACGGCTCTGCGAGATCTGCGTTGCCTCTTGGTCTGCTGCCGAGCGCCTGCGGCGCCTGCACCGCGAGCTGGACGAGCGAGAACGCCAGTTGGGCATCCGCACCCCCTACCGGCTGGCTGACGAACGGCCGGCGGCCGCGCCCCTCCCGGAGAGGAGGGCGACGTGACGGACGTTCCCCGGCCCGCAACGGTGCAGCTGCTCGCCCTCGCCGCAGCAGCCCGCCCGGACTGGTCGGCCGACCTCCTGCAAGACGTCGTCGCGCAGATCCGCTGCCGACAAGACATGAGCTTCGGCCGTCTGGTCGTCGCCGTCGCGCAACTGATCGCCGACCCCGAAGCCGAGCCTCCCGACCTGCTGGCCGCACGACCCGAGCTCTGGCGCCACCGGCGGCAGCCGCCCGGACCCGAGACAGCACAACGCGGGGCCGCTGCCGTCCGCGCAGCCCTGCACCACACCGACACCGACACCGACTGACCGAGGGAGATGATGGCGATGACCGCAACGGTGCACATCGCCCGTCGCACCACCACCCGGCCGCACCTCACGCTCCGGGAACGCTGGGACGCCTTCCAGCTGCGTCACTTCCGCCGCGTCCAGACTGCCGCCTTCCAGCGCCTGCACGACCGGCTGCCCCTCGACGACCCGGACCGGCACGCGCTTGACGCCCCGGCCCTCGAGGGCGCCTTCGCTCAGCTGGCCATCGCGCACGCCGATCGCGTCACCCCAGCCGACGGAGGCATCGAGGCCCGCGACAAGGACCGGGAGGTCCTGCTGCTGGCCACCTGCGACGCGTGGTTCCGCGACCTTCACGGACCGCAGCACCGCTGGTCCGCACGCACAATCGCCGCCTACCAGCGCCTCCAGGACGACGTGCGCCGCTGCTTCCATCCCGGCGGTGAAGCATGAGCAGCCGGACGTCCGAGTGGACGGCGACGGCCAAGGAGCGCCGCGCGCTCGACGAGCAGCTGTACACCCTCGTCGGCCGCAGCGTGAAGGAAGTCCGCGTCACCCGGGTCAACTGGCCCAAGGGCTATCGGTGGGTCACCACCTTCTTCGGCACCAACGGCAGGGAAGTGCCGGTCTTCGACCGAGGCCTGCACCACCAGGCGGCCGTGATCCTCCGAGAGGTTTTCCCGCGAGCCAGCTGGGGCCGGGCGCAGGACTACGAAGTCGCCACCGGCACCCTGCGCGAGCACGTCGTACGTCTTCCCTCCGCCCTGCGGGAGGCGAAGCACTGATGCGCACCTACGACGAGGCCATCAAGGACGCCCGCAGCGAGGGCACGTTCTCCAACAGCTCCCAGTGGGACGTCTGGTCGGCGAAGAACTGCGACCGCTGCGTCCACGACAAGCCGGCCCGGCAGAACGACGAGGCGAACGGCTGCCCCCTGATCCTCATCGCGCTGGAGGGCAAGCGCCCCGCCGAGTGGCTGACACAGACCGAAGAGCAGGAAATCCACGCGGACTACACCTGCACCGAGTTCCGCGACGAGAACGACCCCGACACGCAGCCGCGCCCGCTGCCGGTGCCGGACGGCCAGGGCGAACTGCTGCCCCGCGGGCCCTACGAGGGCCACCGCATACTCACGACGCCCAGCCAGAACACCCAGGCCACGAGCGACTTCCACGAGTCCATCGAGGCCGGCCTGACCGAGGACCTCGACGCCTTCTCTCGCCGCCTGGAGGCGGCCGACCTCAACCGGAGGACTTCATGAGGACCCCCGCGCTCCTGCGCCGCTGGCGCTCCCAGCTGAGCGACGCCCAGACCAACCGCCTCCGCGTCCAGCTCGCCGACGAACGCGGCCGGAACAAGCAGCTGGAACGGCGCGTGGCTGACCTCCAGGCGGCTAACGAGGGCGCCTACCACGAGCTCGCCATCGCGAACGGCAACCCGTGCCTCAAGACGAGCTGCTCGCTCTGCGCGCCCGCACAGAGGCAGGTGAACGCGTGATCGGCTACCTGCTGTTCTCACTCGGCACTGCTGGCACCGCGGTCGCGGCGTACGCCGCCGCACCGGCTGGCCGCGGGGTCCACCGGTATGTCGTCCCCCGCGCCCAGCTGCGGGCCCACATCGCTGGCCTCGAAGGGCAGAACGAGGAGCTGGTCTGCAAGATCTTCGGCCTCACGTCCGAGCTGGACGGGGCCTACGACGAACTGCGCGAGGCGCTCGTCGGCAAGGAGAAGGCCGAACAGCAGGTCGAAGACCTCGAAGTGCAGCTGAAGGGCTTCGACGCGACGTGCGCCGACAACAGCCGCCTTCGCGCCGACCTCGCCAACGCGACCGCTATGCGGCAGCTCCTGCCGGGACCATCCCCGGCCGACGACGCGAGCGCGCTGCCTGACGAACTCCAGGAGTTCGCCGACGCCACCGCGACCGCCTGGCGAGCCAGCACCTGACCCACAGTCTCGTCCGCCGCCCGGATGACTCCAGGCCGAGCGGCGGGCGACATCACCCCAGAGAAGAGAGAACCGTGACCAAGAAGAAGCCCACCCCCATCACCAAGCGCCTGACCACCACCACGCTGATCAACCATGTGGCCGCCGACCTCGGCACCCTCCCCGACGAGGTACGCCCGACTGTGATGGCCACCTTCGACGCGATCGCCCGCGCGAACGCATCCGGCCACGACGTGGCGATCACGAACTTCGTCACCTTCGTCTCGCACCAGGTGAAGCGGCGCACCGTCCGCAACCCCCAGACAGGCGAGGCGATCCCCGTGCCGGCGCACCGGGTCGTCCGGCTGCGAGTGTCCGGCCACCTGGCCGACGCCGTCCGGCGCCGCGACCGGCGGGTGACCATCCGCAAGGCCGCGAAGGGCACCAAGACCCTCCCGACCACACCGTCCGAGGAGTGACCCATGGCCTACTCAGGAGCCGTCCCCGACACGGCCGCGCGCCCCCTGGACTGGATGGACCGCATGGCGTGCCGCGAGGAGGACCCGGACATGTTCTTCGCCAAGGACCGGCAGCACGAGGCTCGCCTCATCTGCGTGGTCCGATGCCCGGTGCGGACTGAGTGCCTCGCGAGCGTCAAGGAGGCGGAGCGAGGCGCCCATCGGGACTACCGGGACGGCATTGTCGCGGGGCTGGCTCACAACGAACGGTGGCGTCTCGACGTCGAGGCGATCCGCTGCAAGGACGACACGGTCCCGCTGATCCTCGACGGAACCGAACCGTGCGGCACCCACAACGCCCTGCTGGGACACCTATGGCGGGCAGAGCGCATCGACCCGGAGTGCTGGAGTGCAGAGGTGCGCCGCGACCGCCTTGAGCGGGCCACGGCCGCGCGCACAAGCAATCCGGCAGCCGCGGAGCCGGCACCGTCCGAAGTCCCGCTGAAGACCGCCTCGTGACGCCTCCCGTCCATCGACAACTACGAACCCCCGCAAGGACCTTGATGCACTTCATCGGCCTGACAGCGCTCACCGTCGTCGTCCTCGCCGTGGCCGCTCTCCTGCTCGGCGTGCGGCCCTCGTGGTTCTTCGCCCTGCTGTCCCTGGCCTGCCTCCTCCAGAGCTTCAGCGAGGCCTACGAGGAGCACCGGGTCCGCGCTCTCGGCTGCCTCATCGCCGCCGCCTTCCTCGCTGGCGCGTCCTTCTACAGCCTCTTCACGCCGCCCCACAGCAGGGGAGTCGACAGCTGATGGCCACTCTCACCGACAACCAGATCTACCTGGTCGGCGCGATCGGTGGCCTGACCGCCATCGCCACGGCCGTAGTGGCCACCCTCCTCGCGGTGGGCGTGCACGCCGCAGCAACTCGCGCCATCGCCGCGATCACGGCGCGCAACGAACGCAGCCGGACCCTTCACGAGGCTCGGCAGCGCCTGACCACCTTCAGCACCATCGAAGACCTCAAGGACTAACTCGTGTATACCGCACTCGCCCATACCGGGGGCGGCCTCTCCGCCTTCACCATCCTCGGCATCTGCGCCAACGCCGTGATCGCCTGCCTGGCGCTCGCCCTCGTCCCGTGGCGAGGCACCGGCAGGCACCGGGCAATCGGCTCGGCCCCGGCGCCCGTTGACGCTCCGGCCACCGCGGCGTCCGTCGACGACGACATCGTGCAGATCCCCCGCATCCCCGTCGCGAAGCTCCTCGACCCTGACACCGAGACCACCCTCACGACCGCCCTCCCGCGCCAGCGCACCGGAGCGCTCCAGCCCGAAGGGAGCGGACGTTGATCGAGCCCGCATTCCCGCAGACCTTCGTCGCGCAGCGCGACGAGGACCTGACTGGCGTCTCCGGCGAGGGCGTCGTCGCTGAGGGCGTGCAGTTCTCGGACGGCTGGGTCGTCACGCACTGGCTCGACCAGCCGCCGATGAACGAGCCCAAGACCGACGTCTGGCACAACAAGGGCGCACAGCCCTTCGAGCGCATCCACGGCCACGGAGGTGCCACCCGGATTGTGTGGTCCCACGAGGTGGCCGCCGCGCGCCGCGAGCTCCTCGCCGACATCGCGGAGGCCTACGACGTACCCCCAGTATTCGTTGGCCCGGAGGCTGAACGGGCCTACCTGCACCGGCAGATGAGCCGGGCACTCGCCGAGGTACGGCACGACCCGATCGAGGGGGTGTTCCACCGGAAACGCCTCGGTGCAGCACTCGCCGATGTGGTCATGCCCATCATCGAGCAGCTCCAGAAGCAGCGTGACGATGCTCTGGCCGCCAACGGACGGGCGTACGGACTCGCCCGAGCCTGGCAGCACGCTCATGGGTCGGCGATGTTCCTCGTGCGTGCCGCTGGCGCCGAACTGCACGACGTATTGGACGAATCTGAGGACGCGCTGGCCGATGTCGTGCCGCAAGAGCAGAATGCGCAGGCCAGCAACTCTGGCGCAGAAGACGGCAAGTCAGCCCTCGTCCCGGACCTTCTCTTCGACTCCGCGCGGTGCCCGCACTGCGCCGAACACCCGCCGCGCCACCTCCTCGACGGGCACGTAATCCTCGCGCATGCTGACCTCCCTCCTTGCACCGCGACCTTCGCCACTGATCAAGCCATCCTGAAACGCTGTGCGTTCCGAGTCGGACACCGCGACGGCGAGTACGGCCACTGGCACGCCAGCGTGCGTGAAGGGCTCGGCCGAACGGTGTGGAGCGACTCCCACGTTGGAGCTACTCCGCACCGTGCACCCGAGCCTGCGACAGCGACCGAAGCGACCGAAGGCCAAGCCGACGGCGCTTGCCGGACCCCGCGCCAGCGCGGCTACAAGGCCGTCAACGAGTACCTGCAGACCCTTCCCTGGCACTCGCTGGCCACCCGGACCTACATCTGGCGCGCAGTCAATCGCGCACTCGACGCCGCCGGGCACTCCGTAGACCCCGAGACGCTCTGTCAGCTCCCGCACGAGATGGAGGCCTGACCGTGCGCAAGGGCCTCCAGGCGGACGCCACCCCGGAAGAGGTCCGGGACCAGCTCTCGTGGACCCGCGGGGAGCTGGCTGGCGCGCGCCGTGCGATCCAGCACATGTGTCGGTCGATGAGCTGGATCGCGGGCCATGACCGGCAAGGCCTCGACCACCTCGAAGAGGCCATGCGATTCGCCCGCGCCCGCGAGAGGGCAGTCGACCAGGCCAAGCGGTGGGCACGTCGCGCCCGGTCCGCAGAGGCCGGCCTTGACCGCGCCCGCGAGCTCCACCGTCCCGTCGAGTACGGAGGACGGGTCATCTGCGCGGAGTGCTCGGCATACGACGGCCGGTACGACACCACCGACAACGCGCCCGTCCTCCACAGCCAGTGCTCCACCACCATCGCGCTCGACCGGAAGGAGCCCTGACCGGTGAGCAGCACCTACCACATCTTTTGCCTCGGCCACGATCCCGCCATCGCCATCACTGGCCTCGGACACAACCGGCCCGACCAAGCTGAAGCCGCCATCCGAGACGACACCGACAGCCATGCGCGCTGCGACTTGATCATCGCCCGCTATTCCGGTGGCTTGGTCGAACTCGGCTGCCCGCCCAGCTATCCGGTCCGAGACGGCGCCTATCGGTGTGGCGTCCACAGCCGCACCCAGTGGGTCATGGACGAGTGGCTGACCCTGCTAGCCGCCGCCTATCAGTCCGACGACGAGGCCGTGAAGGCAGCTGCGGAACACCGCGGGTTCTCGTGCTGGCCGTGGGACCGGCTGCGTCGTCTCGGTGCCGAGCTGAACTTCACCGTGAAGGAGGCCTGACCATGGGACGGCGAATCAAGGCCGCCAGCGTCGAACGGCTCCTCCGCGACCAGGGCCACGAGTTCTCCGAGTTCGAGGCAGGCGAGTGGGACCCCGGCTTCCGAGTCGCCCAGGGCGGCACCCGAGCCGTGCACGTCTTCTACGACGGACCGGGCGAGGCAGACCAGCTCGAGGCCATCACCGCCGAGCTGCGCGCCGCCGGGTACCACGTCGTGGCCACCCAGCAGGACCGCGGTGGCCGTCGGCGCCTGGAGGTGACCCGACCGTGAGCAAGCTCGCCGTCGTCACCATCCACCCCGTGCAGCAGGTCGCGGCCGAGCCGCAGACGCTCGACCTGCTCACCGCGCGGCTACGGGCACAGCTCAGCGAGCGGCTCGAACAGCCGGTGGCCACCAACCAGATGGGTGACTTCTTCGGATGGCCGCTCGTCGCGGACCCTGCCCTGCCCCCCGGAATCGTCTACCTGCGCCCGTTCCCCCAGCCACCACAACCCGAACCGGATCAGGAAGGAGGCGACCCAGCCATGACGGCACACCCGATCCCAGAGAACGGCCACTGCTGGTGGCTCGTGAGCGGCAAGGAACGACGGCTCCACGCCATCCCGGGCCGCCAGATCACCCCAGAGGCGATGCGCGACGCCACCGACGAGGTCCGGACGATCCCCGCCAGCGCCGCCTGCGGGATACACCGCCGGTGGTGGATGCCCGGCCTGTTCTCCCGCCTCGGCCGACGCCGCTGCATCCCCTGCTGCCGCGCCCTGGACATCCCGGCCGGCTACGGCACCCCCGCCAACGAGAACCACCCCAAGGAGAACGACCGCCCGTGAAACCCGACTACACCCGCGGCTTCCGGCTGCACCACAACGGCCGCATCCTGCACGGCGCCGAGTTCCCCACCGGCCACGCCCTCGTCGTCGACGACCCCGAGTACGGCTTCTGCACGTCCGCCCACTCCCTCGACGAGCTCCTGAAGGGCTACCACGGCGCCCGCGCCGAATGGCCACACGACCAACTCGTGCCCACCGAGCTCCTGCTCGACCTGGTGACCATCGCGACGCACCCCGGCAGCTTCACACCCCCGGCCAAGCCGTACCCGGCGGACGCCGTCCGCGCCGTCCTCGACCAACTGACCAAATACCTGGGCTACGACGTCGCCGAACGCGCCGCCGAGCAGGAAGCCAACCGCGCCCTGGCGCAAGGAGAAACACACCTGTGAGCACCGACACCCAATGGAACGGCGAACCGTGCGTCGCCACCCAGGTCACCGTCATCGTCGCTGACGACCATGTCTTCCCCCTGTACTGGGCCCGCGACTTCGTCGGCACCCGCCGCAAGGCCATCGAGGTCCAGTACGGCGACCAGACCTTCTACCTCGACGACGAGGACGGCAGCGGCTGGGACAAGGTCACCCACGGCGGCTCGCCAGCCTGGGGACACCGCGACCTGATCATCGAACCCGGAAGCGTAGAGCCGCGCCCGGTCGCCATGCCGGAGTTCGACTACCCGCGCGACCCGGACGCCGAAGAACTCCTCAGCACCCTGCCGGCCGACGCCCAGCGAAGCATCCGCGCCCAGCTGGCCACCGAGGCAGCCGAGGGGCATCCCGATGGACGCTGACAAGCGCATCAGGACCGTTGACCACCACGAGTGGACGCTGAAGGCACCCGCCCACCACACCGAGGTCGAGAAGACCGTCGCGGTCGCCGAGCACGACCGCGCACGGCTGGCCGCGCAGGGCGTACGCACCGGCGACGTCCACATCCACGGCGACGACACAGGGCTCGTCATCTCCTTCGAGGCCGAACGCCTGAAGAACCCGAAGCGCCAGGCCGCGGAGGCCAGCCATGTCTGATCACCCCTTCGGCGTCCCGCAGTTGGAGCCCTTCGACCTGGAAGCCGACGGCAAGACCATCGCGATGGCCACCATCGGCTACCTACAACTGACCCTCCGGCCGCCAGGGACCGTGCCAACCGCTGAACAGGCCACAGCAGTCATGGCCGATGTCCGAGCAGCCCTCCTCGCCGGAACGAAGGCGTGCAGCGAGGTGAGCCGACTCCGGACCGATCTGACCAGCCTGCGCGACACCCACCGGCCCAAGCCGCACGCCGACCCCACGAAGGCCGGCGCCCTCTGCGCCGCCTGTTCCGTACACGGATCGATCGTCGCGTGGCCGTGCGCCACCTGGTCGGCGGCCGAACGCATCCTCACCCACCGGAAGGCCTGAACGTTGCTCAACGAGGAACGCTTCGTACTCAACTTCAAGCAGTACGCGCAGCAGTTCATGGTGGGCGAGGAGATCTTCCTCGACCTCGACGTCTCCATGCAGCGGGAGATCTTCGGCCAGTACCTCTTCCAACTCCGGACGAAGATCCTCGCCGACGACCTGCCGCCCGAGCAGCTGACCCAGAGAACCCGAGTGCCGTACGAGGTGCCGGCCTCGACCTGGCAGATATGGAAGAAACGTCACGCTGCCACCTGGTACGCCCGCCGTCTCGTCGCCCGCTGGCCGGTCCGCTACGAGCCCGATCCCGACGGCCGCGGCACGGACGCCGTGTGCACGTTCGACCTTGAGCGCTTCCGCATCTACCCGCGCGCCCGGGTGCAGCTGCCGCCCGACCGCTTCGGCATGGAAATCCTCGCGCACGGCATCCGAAACGTGCGTTGGACCGCGGGCGAGGACGACTGACCATGACCGACAACATGCGCGTACCCGGCTACTGCCCCATGGGCTGCGGCCAGACCCTGGAGCGCCGTGGCACCGACGGCGTGATCCAGTGCCAGGCCACTCGCTGCCCCCGCGTGTACGCCGTCCAGGACCTCCTGACCGACCGCGAAACCGAGCACATCGTCCAGTTCGACACGACCGGCTTCACCGTCCGGCACCCGCTGCGCGAGCGCATCGGCGATGCCCTGATGCAGTGCACCCTGCATCGGCACTGCGCCTCCCTGTCCGGGCCACCCGCCGACCCCGGCCGCTACCGAGCGGTGCGGGTTGATGGTGAGTGGCGGTTCCAGCGACTCGACGCGCAGGAGGCCGCAGATGCCTGACGGTCAGCTGAAAGTCACCTTCGACGACGACTCCGAGGCATCCGTCCATCCGTGGCTAAAGCTGAAGGAATCCGGGCTGCTGTGGCTGATCAACCGGACCGTCTTCCATCCGCGCGGGCTCGCGCTCGGGATGGCGTACCGCGACGACGGCGACGTACTCGGCTGGGTGCTGCTCGGCGATGGATCCCAGCCCATCCAGTTCCCTCCGGACGACGAGCCTGAATTGTTCGCTCAAGCCCAGGCCACCCTTGCCGCAGCTTGCAGGAAGGACGCCGATGCAGACGCTTGACGACCTGGTGGAAGATCTCGTCGACCGCTACTCCGGAGACAAAGAGCACCCTGGCGACGGCGGCCCCGGCCTCATCCACCGGCTCGACACCCTCGGGCTCCGCTCCCGCCAGCCGCGCGACGCCGGCCATGCGCCGCCCGGCTCCCGGCCGCCGACCTCCCTCGAAGCCGTGAACTGGGCGCAGCGCATCAAGGTCGAAGCCATCAGCCTCGACATGCGGCTGCGTGGGTCGGCGCACACGCAGTCCTGGTACCGGGCCATGAAGGCGATCCCGCCCGGCGCCGAGAATGCCGACCGTGTCTCGGAGGTCACGCGCACGGTCGGCCGCTGGCACGGCACAGTCCTCACCGTCCTCGGCCTACGCGGACCGTCCGTGCACTTCCGGCACGCCCTCTGCCTCGCCTGCGGGGAGCGCACCGTGTACGGCCGCGCGGACGACGACCGGCCGCGCGCATGGTGCATCAACGACGCGTGCGAGGACGGCGACACCCAGGCGCCGGCCCGTTACGAGGGAACCCGCCTGTATCTCCTCACTGAAAACCGGGCATCGGCGCAGGCCGCGGACTAGGAAGATCCAGTTCGAAGAAGTCAAAGAAAGTGCGACTCATGTCTTGTGGTGAGTCGTACATTCTCGTACTGTCATTTACAGAGGTCGCGGCACCGAGATCGGACATTCGGGCCCTTGCGGCCTCACGACGGACCGGCGTCCGGACTGAACTCCCCCCAGTCCGGTCGCTGCCCGGGGTCGCGCCCCGAAATTCCCCCGAGCGGGGCGCGACCCCACCCCACAACTCAACATCGAAGCGCCGTAGCTCAGTTGGCAGAGCAGTTCCCTTATAAGGTTCAGGTCGCGGGTTCGAGTCCCGTCGGCGCCACTCAAACACCCACCGTTTATTGGGAGTTGAGCATGCCTGCAACGGCACACGTGCGCCTGCCGACGACACCCGCCGAAGTGGCGGCCGCGGCCCTCGACGGGATCCAGAACGACCCCAGCGCCTTCGAGATGGGCAACTGGGCGTGGCTGACGCTTAGCCGCCAGCTGACCCCCGACCAGGCACCCGCCTGCGGAACCACGCTGTGCGCCGCCGGATGGGTTGCCCACGTCACCGGCTGGACCATCGTCGACCTACGCGAAGGCGAACAGGAGGTCAGGGCCACGTCTCCCAGAGGAGGCGAGTATCTGACCCACGCCCAGGTCTACGCCGAGAAGGACGGAGACCGGCGCCTGATCTGCGACGTCGCCCGCGAAGCACTCGGCCTCAAGGAGCCCGAAACCTTCTGGTACGGGGACGCCGACACGGCCATCTACCGGCTCCACGACATCGCCGGACGCTGACCCACGACAGCCCGGCGGCCGGACACGCGACCCGCATCACGCAGAGACTCGCTTCCCGCCGCCGGGCCCCACCCCGGAACGGATGACCATGAACTCCGACACCCTCGCCGTACCGCGCCTGAAGTGGCGGCGCGTCAGCGACGAGCAGTTCACCACTCAGGACGCCGACGGCGTCCGCTGGAGCGTCGACCGGCACCCCACCGACGCGAGACGCCAGGGCAAGGACCCCGATTGGAGCCCGAAGTGGTGGCTCCACCAGCTCGACCACGACGGCCTGCTTCGGGAGACCGCGGAGACGCACGAGACGTGCCCCATCGTCACCTCGCGCCAGATCATCGCCCTGAACCGGCACCGCGACGTCCTGCGCTACGCGGACGTACTCGCTGCGGGCTGGGACAACGCCTGCTGGCGCATCCAGAACGGGCATCCCCTCGCCGAGCAGGTGTTCCGCCGCGACGGCCAGCACGCTCCCCTGTCGGCCCTCCTCGGCGATCCCGTCATGGTCCACCCCCAGCGGCTCCTCAACGCCGAGCTCCGGTCCTCGCGCTTCGAACGCCGCGCGTACGCCGCCGAGCAGTCCCTCAGGGACGCCGGACTCCCGCTGCCCAACGTCGAGAGGCCGTGACCACCATGAACAGCACCGCCATGAACCTGATCGAGCACGCCCTTCTGACCTACACCGAGGGAACGGCCATGCAGGCCGAGGAGGACGGCGGACGCTTCCAGCAACAGCAGGACGAGTTCGTCGAGTCCGCCCGCAGCTGCGCTGTCCGTACTCTCTGCGAAGACGCCGGGAACCTCGACTGGCAGTACACGGTCGTCGGGCTTCCCGAGCACATCGAAGAGGCCCGCGCCCTACTTGCCCCGGGACGCCTGGAGTATCTCCGCTACCGGGTCGACTGCACCGACGAGGACAGGACGTCCGTCGGCTTCGAACTGGTCCGGCCCTGCCTCGCATGCGGACACGACCAAGTCACCCAAGTCTCCAGCCTGTTCCACCTCGGCCGGCTCCTCGCCGAGAGCGCCGCCGAGCACACGGACGCCGGCGAAGACGACCCGCAGGACTCGGCAAGCCCACTCGCCGGCATCCACGGCCTCCAGGCCCGCGCCAGCCGAGTGACAGGGCTCGCTCGGCATCTCGCCGCGCAGCACCCCGACGCTGCCCTCGTGGTGCAGTTCGCCCACGTCACCGGCCACCAGGACGGCGAAGGGCGCGCCGAACTCCGCCTGCGAGCGGCCAGCGTCGACGCGGCAGCCGACGTCGCCAGGACACTGGGCGCCCACCTGGTGACCGACATCTACAGCACCATCGGCACCTACGTCTTCCAGCGCGGCGACACCACCACAGTCGTCGACGGCATCGAGGTGCAGCTCTCTGCGCACACCCAGCTATCCGAGGAAGAAGCCGACGCCTGGCGCGCCGAACAGCTGCCCACGACCGACGCGGAGGGTGGCGAGAACAAGTGAGCGCCAGAGAGACGTTGACCGCGGACCAGCGCGCCGCGCTCGCCGAGCAGCTCGGCGACGCTCAGCCCGCTCGGAACTCACTGCTCATGTCCTTCGGCAAGTCGGTGCAGGACCGCCGCGAGCACGACCACACCACGCAGCGCGAAGACTGGTACTGCCTGAACCTCGCCGCGTACATGGGCGAGCGCGCCGCTACGGTCCTGCGCCGCCTTCTCGACGCGGAAGCACGTACCCAGAGGTACCGGACCGCCTGGGGACTTGCTAGTACCCGGGCAAGGTCACTGGCCGGCGCTGCTGACCGCGCGGCCGAGCGGGCGCGCGTAGGACAGCAGGCCCTCCAGGAGGCCCTGCTCACCGTCCTCGCCATGCAGATGGACCAGACAGCGCAGCGTGTCGCCGACCTCCGCAAGGCCGCCGACGACATCAACGGCATGCCCCAGGACTACGAGTGCGACCCGGGGCGCGGCGACTCAGCGGAGTTCCTGCGCCGTAGGGCCGACGAGATGGAGCAAGGGAAGGACACCAGCGACGCGCCCCAGCTGTCCGCTGGCGAGTCCACCCAGGCACTCAACAATCTGCTCGCACACACCACCGTCTTCGAGATCCCCTGGGCACGAAGCGCACTTCCCCTCCAGCTGCGTCGCTCGTACGGCTACGCGGACCGGTGGGCCATCTGCGACCGCGAGGGGCACCGCTGGCACCGTGAGCACGGATGGGTGGCCGAAGACGACGGAATCCGCTACGAGGCGCAGCGCGACGCCACCCGGTACGCACTCGCCGAGGCGTGGCCACTGGCACACCAGATCGCCACCAGCGAATCGGCGCGGGCCACTCAAACGGACGGCGCGAGTCAGTGAACATGCCCGCGCCGCTCACCATCGCCGCGCGCCGCGCCATGGTGGAGGAACTCCTGCGCCAGGAGCCAGGCATCAGTGCCAGGAACATCGCAGCTCGCCTCGGGGTCGGGAAGGACACGATTCGCCGCGATCTCGACGCGATCCGCCCGGCGCAGAGCCAGCCAGCGCCGGAACCGGCAGCTCCCGAGCCGTCCAATGCGCCGCATGCGCCACTGGCTGAGCCGGAGGGTGCGCCACTCGACCCGCTCAGTCAGCCGGTGCGAGACCTTCTCACGCCCGAGGCGCGCGCCGACCTCGCCGTCCTGATGGAGGCCGGCCACTCGGCCAGCTTCGCGGTACGGCGCGCCCTCGAGGTCCTCGCCGACGCCTACCGCGGCGCCTGGGAGCGAGGCCTCTACCCGCGCGGCACCGCACCCGAGATCACATACGTCAGCATCGCCCTGCACAACCAGAAAGGCACCGCCCCGTGAAGCCTGTCGTGTGCAGCTTCTACATCCGCACCCCGGCCGAGAGCGGCCAGTTCTACTACGACCGCGTCAACGTCGGCTCCTACCACGGCGACGGGAAGCTCCACACGCCGCAGCCGCCGCAAGTCGGCGACCTGCTCCATCTGTGGGACACGGTCAAGCGGGACGGCGGTACCTACGTCGTCCTCGCGCGGCAGTGGCTGTACTCCAGCTACGGATCCACCAACTGGCCCGTGCTGGAGCAACAGCCGACAGTGGGTCCGCTCCTGGAGGTGATCGTGGAACCAGCGGAGGGCGTCTTCCGCGACCAGGCGCTGCGACCGGACGAGGAGGATGGAGGCCAGTGAACTACCGCCCCTACCCCGACTCCTCCCGGGCCCTGGCCCAACTGGAGCGCGGACGTGTGCCGGCGCCCCCGCTGTGCCCCATCTGCGATCACGCCGTCGCCCGGCACGCCACGGAGGACGGGCAGCCAGCGTGCATCCGAGGATCCGGGCCGATCTCCTGCCGCGACTGTGCAGAGCGCTGGGCGCGCGATCCACAGATCGCTGCGCTGATCGAGCTCGGTCGGAATCTGGCAGGCCTCCCACAAAGGCACGTGCTCCTCGTGCAGGCGCGCCGTACAGGGAAAGCGGTCATCGTGCGCGCCGTCACTCACCACGCGGTGAAGGGCGGCGAGCACGTCCACATCGCCACCCGAAGCGGCGTCCGCTGCGCCGGTGGAGACGGCGCGTGCACGCTGCCCAGAACTGAGCAGGGACCGTGAGCGCCGCTGTTCAGGTCCGGCCCGCGGACTTTCCGCCGGTCGGCTTCAGTATCGCGCCTCCCGTCCGGGCCTGGGCGGCGTGGTGCGGGCCCTGCGGCCGAGATGGTCGGCGCCTTCTCATCGGCCGTTCCTCACGCCTCGACAAGCCGGGCTGGGACGCCTGCATGGCCACAGCGCAGGCCCACATCGGCAAGCACAAGGAAGGCGGCCGATTGTGACCGCAGCTCGTCCCGACGTCCCGCACGTCCTACTGTCCGGCATCGTCGGCTCGACGGCCTATGGCCTCGCCCGTGAAGGATCCGACATCGATCGGCTCGGCGTGTATGCCGTGCCCACCGTGCAGCTGCACGGCCTTGAGAAGCTGATCCAATCGCACGTCTTCACCGACCCGGACCGGACCCTGCATGAAGCTGCCAAGTGGTGCCGACTCGCCCTGAGCGGCAACCCGACCGTCATGGAGCTGGTCTGGCTGCCGGGCGAGCTGTACGAGGTGCGCACAGCGCTCGGCGACGAGCTGATCGGCATCCGGAGCGCGTTCCTGTCCGCGAAGAAGGTACGCGACTCCTACCTGGGCTACGCGACCCAGCAGTTCCGGCGCCTGGAGGCCCGCGGCGACGGATCGTTCTCCGCGGACACCCGCAAGCGCACCGCGAAGCACGCCCGGCACCTGAAGCGCCTGTGCCACCAAGGACTTGAGCTGTACACCACCGGGCGGCTCACCATCCGAGTCGACGACCCGGAGTCGTACCACGACTTCGGCGACCGCGTGGCGGCCGACTCCGGAGCTGCCCGGCCGCTCCTCGCCGAGTACGAGGCCGCGTTCGACGAGAACCGGTCCACCCTGCCGGACCAGCCCGACGAGGGCGCCGTCGAGGCGTGGCTACGCCGTGTCCGCGCCCACTTCTACAGGCCGCCCGCGTAGGAATCAGCCCGTCGCATCATGTCCAGTAACTCGACCTTCCACGGAGGAGACCATGACCACCGACCGCGTACCCGTCCGAGTCCTGCTGCTGATCGGTGACCAGGCCGAGATCGTCGCGGACGTGCCGCCCGAGGAGCGTGAGAAGCCGGCCCGGTACGCAGCCGACGAGATCGCCGCAGCCGTGGGCCTTCCGGCCGACCAGCTGCCCGGCAAGCGGCTGACCGCCCACGTGGACGCCGACGACCGGCTGTCCGGCTGGCAGCTGGCCTGATCGCAGAAAGCCCCGGTTCCTCAGGAGCCGGGGAATTTCTTCACCCCCTGGTGTTGTAATCCACTACCTGTGCTGTAAAGTACTACTCAAGAGGTGAGGGGCTGCGAACCCCGACCCTCCCGATCCATCTCAACTCAACAGTGGAAGGACAGTCACATGGCTGAC
>NZ_JBEXCS010000052.1:0-66065 GCF_040605395.1 Streptomyces sp. NPDC005648
GTCGTCGGGCCTGAAGACGTGATGCACGATCAGTACGCCCTGCTGGTGCAGGACGCCGAGATAGACGCTCTCGCCGCTGGAGCGGGCGAGATCGGCAAGCCCTCCGTCGACGAGGAGTGGGTCAGCGTCCCCGGCGGCCCCACCGGCCCGGTCCGCGCCCGTGTCGTCCGCCCGGCCGGCGTGAGCGGCACCCTCCCGGTGATCCTCTACATCCACGGCGCCGGCTGGGTCTTCGGCAACGCCCACACCCACGACCGTCTGGTCCGCGAGCTCGCCGTCGGCACCGGCGCCGCGGTCGTCTTCCCCGAGTACGACCTCTCGCCCGAGGCCCGCTATCCCGTCGCCGTCGAGCAGAACTACGCCGTCGCCCGCTGGATCGTCGCCGAGGGCGCGAGCCACTACCTCGACGCCACCCGTGTCGCCGTGGCCGGGGACTCCGTCGGCGGCAACATGACCGCCGCCCTCACCCTGATGGCCAAGCAGCGCGGAGACGTCCCGCTGGTGGCGCAGGTGCTCTTCTACCCGGTCACCGACGCGAGCTTCGACACCGGCTCCTACCACCAGTTCGCCGAGGGCTACTTCCTGCGCCGGGACGCCATGCAGTGGTTCTGGGACCAGTACACGACCGACGAGGCCGAACGCGCCCAGATCACCGCGTCCCCGCTGCGCGCCTCCACCGAGCAGCTCACCGGTCTGCCCCCGGCGCTGGTGATCACGGCCGAGGCGGACGTCCTGCGCGACGAGGGCGAGGCCTACGCGGGCCGGCTGCGCGAGGCCGGCGTCCCCGTCACCGCCGTGCGCTACCAGGGCATCATCCACGACTTCGTGATGCTGAACGCCCTGCGCGGAACCCACGCCGCCGAGGCCGCGATCACCCAGGCGATCGGCACCCTGCGCACCGCCTTCGCCACCGCCTGAGCACCGGTGCGCCGGGTACCCGGAGGCCGGACGGCGACGACCCGCGCCGCCGTCCGGACCCCAGGAGAGGTACGCCATGACCCAGCACGTCAACGACATCATGACCGCCGCCCCGGTCACGGTGGGACCGCAGACCTCCATCACCGACGTGGCCCGCATCATGCGGGACCAGGACCTCGGCGCCGTCCTGGTGACCGACGGGGACGACCTGCGCGGCCTGGTCACCGACCGGGACCTCGTGGTGCGGCTGCTCGCCGACGGCGGCGACCCGGAACGGACCACCGTGGCCGGAGCGCTGAGCGGTGACCTCGTCACCGTGGGCCCCGAGGACGACCTGGACAACGCGATCCGCCTGATGCGCGAGCACGCCGTACGCCGGGTACCGGTCGTGGACCACGGCCGGCCCGTCGGCATGGTCTCCCTGGGCGACCTGGCGATGGAGCGCGATCCGGAGTCCGCGCTCGGCGACATCAGCGTCGCCCGGCCCAACACCTGAGCACCCGAACGGCGGCCACGGGCCCGGGGCGTTTGGCGGCGCCGCCGCCGGGGACCCGGTCGGCGGACTCTGACGCAGAAGGAAGATGAACCACCGTGACCGCGCATGTCAGTGAGAAGCCCGTCGTCCGTCGTCCGGAGACCGGATGGTCGAAGGCCCGGCGCCTGCGGGGCAAGGGCGTCCCGCGGACCTGTCTGCCGGCCGTCGTCGACGAGGCCGCCACCCGAACGGCCCCCTGGGGCACGGACGGGAACATCGTGCGGGGCGAGGACTGACCGCTTCCGCCCCCCCGGAGAGGCTCCCGCCCGCGGCGGGGGCCTCCTCGGCTGCGGCCGCCCTCGCGACGAAGGGCCGTTCACGGCGATCAGCGGCCGCTCAGGCGGGCCACAGCGCGCGCCAAGGTAAGAGGAACCTCCCATATGGCGCGCAATCGTGCGAACGGCTTGGCTCCACAGGGTGCACGGGCGTAGGTTCTTCCGCACGATGATCGACCTGGAGTCCTGCATGCCGCCGGCTCCGGTGCGGCCGTATGGTGCGAACGGGCCCGCTAGGTCTTCCGGGGCCCGGGCGCCGATTCCGACCGGGTGCGGCCGGTCGCCGACGGGGCCTTCCCGCCGCGCGACCGGCCCGCCGCTCCGCACGAGGCACTTCCGCTGATCCGCAAGGAGGAGTTTCCTTCGTGAAACGTCACGAGTTCCTGCGGGGCCTGCACAAGGCCACCGCCAACCGCAACTACCTGGAGATCGGAGTCAACGACGGCCGCAGCCTCAAGCTGTCGCGCGTGCCCAGCATCGCGATCGACCCGGCCTTCAAGGTGGTCACGGAGATCAAGTGCGACGTCCATCTGGTGAAGGCCACCAGCGACGATTTCTTCGCCCGTGAGAACCCCCTCCAGCACCTCAAGGGCGGCCGGCACCCCGTGCGCAACCTGCGCCGCGGACGCAGCCCGTTCGGCTACTGGAGGCGCACCACCCTCGACCTGTCGTTCATCGACGGCATGCACCTGTTCGAGTACGTGCTGCGGGACTTCATCAACGTCGAGAAGCACTCCGACTGGGCCAGCGTGATCGTCTTCGACGACATGCTGCCGCGCAGCATCGACGAGGCGGCCCGCGACCGGCACACCGACGCCTGGACCGGTGACGTCTACAAGATCATCGAGATTCTGGGCCGCTACCGCCCCGACCTCTCGCTGGTCCTGGTCGACACCCAGCCCACCGGCCAGCTCATCGCCTTCGGCGCCGATCACACCAACACCGTCCTCAAGGACAAGTACGACGAGATCATCGCCGAGTACGAGGTGCCCGACCCGCAGAAGGTGCCCGAGGCGGTCCTGGAGCGGGTGAAGGCGGTCAAGCCGGAGACGCTGCTGGAGGCCGACTTCTGGGGGCCACTGGTGCGCGCCCGCAACCGGGGCCTCAAGCGTGGCCGCGGCTGGGAGGCGCTGCGCTCGGCCCTGGAGCCGTACGCGGTCAGCCGCTGACCCCCCCCCGCGGCTCGCAGCGGGCCGTGCCGGCCGTCCACGACGCCGGCGGCCCGCCCTCCGCGCCCCGTCCGTGACGACGCCTCGCGGTCCCCGGGAAGGTGACCTGTTCGGCGGTCGTCATGTCTTCCGGGCGCCGGAACCGGATGCCGTACGTCGTCCGAGGACCGCGGCGAGTGCTCGCCGTGCCCTGCGGGCCAGCCGGCTCAGGGCCGGCGGTCCGGAGGGCCGTACGACCGCGACCGCGTCGGTGTCCGCGCGCAGGGCGAGCGGCAGCGGGAGAAAGCGCGGCTCAGCGGCCCCGGGCGCCGTCGAGAACGCCGTCCGCCAGGTCGCTCGGCTCAACTCGCCGACGGGCAGGGGCACTTCGAGGAGCGCACCCTCCCCGGACGGGGACAGTGTGCCGGGTGTGTCCACGCGGCGGCCCGACGAGGTCAGCCGCAGCAGTACGGCGGTCTCCGCGAAGACCCGCAGCGGCAGGGGAGCGCGCAGCTTGGCCCCGGCGACGGTGACGGTGGCGGGGTCCAGCCGGTCCAGGCCGAGGCGCTTGTTCGCGCGGTCCACGTCCAGGGAGAGGTTGTCGTGCTGGTCCGTCCAGTACGGCAGCACCACCTGCCCGCCCACCACGGCGGCGGACGTGGCGGCCCGCTCCCCGCGAGGGCCCGGCCCGATCCGCGTCTCCTTGCTCCAGCCGCCCAGCCTGACCCGCGCGTACAGGTCCCACAGCCCGGCGCGCAGCGGTCCGCCGTCCACCACGGCGGCCGGGTCGACGGTCCCCGTGGCCCGCAGCACCAGCCGGACCTTCCCGCTGTCCTCGACCGGCACGATCTCCCGCGTCACCTCCACGGGCTGGAAGTACTGGGCGCCGGTGGACCGTTCACGCACCAGCAGGTCCAGGCCGGCCCGGCCGAACCGGGCGACGGTGTCGGCGCCCACCCGGGCCACCGCCTCGGTGACGTCCGGCGGCGGTTCGTCCAGCGGAGCGCGGACCCCGCCGCCGGGAAACGTCAACGGCGTGCCGCCCGCGGTGAATTCGGCGGCCAGCTCGATCCGCAGCCGGCCCGAGCGCCACTCCACCTTCCCGGGCCTGGCCTTCAGCGCGAGCCTGGCCTCCCACTCGGCGAAGGCCACGGTGTCGTCGTACCGGTCGGCGGCGATCAGGGCGGCCACGACCTGCTGGGTCGGCTGCATACCGGCCGCGACCGAGGGGCCGAAGCGCTCGGCGGTGATGAGGTGGATCTCCTCGAACAGCTTGCGCCGGTACTCCTCCGGCATCTTGAGGAAGCGTGTGCCGCGCAGCCGCTCCACCATCTCCACCCGCAGCCAGCGCCGGTGCAGGGAGTCGCGCACCGGCCCGGGCTCGGTGTACTCCTCGACGACGTCCAGCGCCTCGCGCAGATTCTTGAAGTAGCCCACGGGATCGAGCTGTTGGAAGCCCGCGTTGGAGGCGTCGTCGCGCCGGATGTGGTAGTAGCAGACGTAGTCGCCGATCACGGAGACATTGGCGGCGCGCAGATATGCCTCCACCACGAAGACATGGTCCTCCAGCCGCCTGCGGCCCTCCGGGAAGCGCAGACCGGTCTCGTCGAGGAACGCCTTGCGGAACATCTTGTGCGGGGTGAGGCTGTCGATCAGCGGGGCGTTCTCGACCGAGGCGCGCGGGCGGTTCTTCCGGAACAACTCCACCGGCACCCCGCGGCCCTTGCCGGCCATCTTGCCCACGACCACATCGGCGCCGTGGGCCACCCCGTAGCCGTACATCCGCTCCAGGGCCTCGGTGCCGAGGCTGTCGTCGTTGTCGACGAACATCACGTACTCGCCCCGGGCGGCCTCGATGCCGACGTTGCGCGGCTTGCCGGACCAGCCGGAGGGCTCCTGGTGGATCACCCTCACCCGTGGTTCCTTGGCGGCGAGTTCGTCGAGCCGGGCCGGTGTGGCGTCCGTGGAGCCGTCGTCGACGAAGATCGCCTCGTACTCGTCGGGAGGGAGGGACTGCTCCAGCAACGAGGTGATGCAGTCCTCGATGTAGGGCCCGGGGTTGTACACCGGGACGATGACGCTGACCTTGACCGGCATCGGGCTTCCGAGCCCCCTCGGTTGGCTTGCCGCGGGTGATGGTGCAGTGGCCAGATGCTAACCCGGCCGGGTGTCGCGGCCCACCGCGCCTCGCCCCGCTGAGCCCGGCCGCCGGTGGGTCAGCCGTGCGTCTTGGCGAGGAGCTCCAGGATCTCGGCGGTCGTGCCGGTCTCGCCGAGCCGGGGGAAGATCCGCTCCACGCTGTGGAGATGGGCCTCGGGGCTCATGTCGCTCATCGCGTCGGTGGCCAGGGTGACGTGATAGCCGTGCTCGTGCGCGGCGCGCGCGGTGGACTCCACACCGATGCTGGTGGCGATGCCCGTGAGCACGATCTGTGTGACGCCCCGGCGGCGCAGCTGGACGTCGAGACCGGTGCCGTGGAAGGCACCCCAGTTGCGCTTGGTGACGGTGATGTCGCCGGGATGCCCGGCCAGTTCGGCGACGATCACGTCCCAGCCCTCCGGACGGGCCCCGCCGGCTCGGGGCGCCTCGGTGCGGCCGGGGACGAGGTCGGCGCCGTCGTCGGCGAACGACACCCGGACCAGCACCACGGGCAGCCCCCGGGCACGGAAGGCGTCGGCGAGCTCCGCCGCACGGGCGACGACCTCTGCGCCGGTGTACGGCTGGACGGGCGCGGCCGCGATACCGGCCTGGAGGTCGATCACCACGAGGGCGGTACGAGGATCGAGCGCGGTGACGGTCATGGGGCGGGCCTTTCAGGGTGTGGTGAGTCGTTCCAGCAGTGCCAGCCCCGCCAGGAGCGTGTGCCGCTCTTCCTCGGTGAACCGGTCCTGCACGGCCCGGGCCAGCCACTCCTCGCGCGCCTGCCGGTCGCCCTCGACCCGCTGCCGGCCGGAGTCGGTCAGCGTCACGAGCTGGCGACGGCCGTCGTCCGGGTCGGGGCTGCGCCGGATCAGCCCCTGGCGCTCCAGGGCGGCCAGTGTGGTGGCCATCGACTGCGGCCGTACGCCTTCCGCCGTGGCGAGGGCGCTTGCCGTGGCCGCGCCGTGCTTGGCCACCAGGGTCAGCGCGGAGACCTGCGAGGGGGTGAGTTCGTCGTCTTCCGCGACCTCCCTGATCCGGCGGCGGAGCCGACTGAACACGACCCGCAGGTCGCGTGCGGCACGCGCGGCGGAGCCGGTGATGTCCTCGGGAGGGCCGGCGGCCGGTGAGTCCATGTCCTCACCGTAGATCCATCAGATGAAACTGTCCAGTTCTGACTGTTCAGTATGAACTGAGCAGTTTCACCTGTAGATCGCGGGGGTAGGCTGGCCGCGTGCGTCTGCTGCTCATGTCCGACACCCACCTCCCGAAGCGCGCCAGGCAACTGCCCGCGCGACTTCTCGCCGAACTCCCGCACGCCGACGTCGTGTTCCACGCCGGGGACTGGGTGGACACGGCCACCCTCGACCTGCTGGAGAGCCGCAGCCGCAGGCTCGTCGGGGTGTACGGCAACAACGACGGGCCGGATCTGCGGGCCCGGCTGCCCGAGGTGGCGTACGCCGAGATCGGCGGCCTGCGTTTCGGTGTCGTGCACGAGACGGGAGCGGCACAGGGGCGTGAGGCGCGCTGCGCGGCCCGCTATCCGGACCTGGACGTGCTGGTGTTCGGGCACAGCCACATCCCGTGGGACACCACCGCTCCCGGCGGCTTGCGCCTGCTCAACCCCGGGTCACCGACCGACCGCCGGCGTCAGCCGCACTGCACCTACATGACCGCCATGGCCGACCAGGGGCGACTCACCGAGGTACGGCTGCACCGTCTGCCGCCGAGGTAGGAGCCGATCGGCGCGACCCGTACAGGCCGGGCCGCCGCCCAGTGGGGCGAGCGGCCCGGGCGCTGCGAGTGTGCGCTTTCACGGACCTCCTTCCCGCAGAGGTGCCGAGGCGTGCTGCCTCGTTGTGCGGTGGCTACCCCTTCCGGGTCGCCTCACACCTCTGAATCCGGTGATTTCGTAGCGAATCCGGTGATCTTCAAGGGCTGTCCCCCGACCCGCGCCGGAGGGCGGACCGCGTCCGCCGACGGGATCAGCCGCGTCGCCACCGCCGTACCCGCCCGACCAGCAGTGCCACCACCACTACCCCCGCGACGCCCACCGCCGCGCGCTTGGCCACCGGTATCCCGGCTGTGCGCAGCAGATCGAGCGGTTCTGCCTCCGTCGTCTCCTCCTCGGACTCGGCGGGGGGCCGCGCGGGCTCGCCGAGCCGCTGTGACAGGCACTCGGCGAACTGGCCGACGAGCCGGTCGCCCACCTCCGCCATCACCCCGCGCCCGAACTGCGCCGGACGCCCGGTCACCGTGAGGTCGGTGCGCACCGACACGGACGTACCGCCGTCGCGCTCGGCCAGGGTGCCGGTCACCGTGGCCCGCGCGGTGCCCTGGCCGCGCGTCTCCCGGCCACTGGCGATCAGCACCATGCGGTGCGCCGTCTCGTCCTGCTCCTCGAAGACGGCGCTGCCCCTGTACGTCACGGTGATCGGGCCCACCTTGACCTTCACCGAGCCGGTGACCGTCTTGCCGTCGTACTCCTCGACGGTCGCCCCGGGCATACAGGGCGCGACCCGCTCGATGTCGAGGAGGGTCCGCCAGGCGTCGTCGACCGGGACCGGCACGGCGAACTCGTGGTGCAGCTCCATGACTTCCTCCAGTGGGGTTACGGCGACGGGTGGATCGTCCCGGCGGTGGCCGTCAGTGGGGCGCCGCTGCCGCCCCAGCGCAGCGCCACGATCTCGGCGGCGACGGACACGGCGACCTCCTCGGGGGTACGGGCGCCGAGGTCGAGGCCGACCGGGGAGCGCAGCCGGGACAGCTCGGCCTCGTTGAGCCCGGCGTCGACCAGGCGCTTGAGACGGTCGTCGTGGGTGCGGCGACTGCCCATCGCGCCGATGTAGGCGGCCGGGCGGCGCAGCGCCTCCTCCAGCAGCGGTACGTCGAACTTGGGGTCGTGGGTGAGGACGCAGACGACGGTGCGCTCGTCGGTCTCGGTGCCGCGGAGATAGCGGTGCGGCCAGTCGACGATCACCTCGACGGCGTCCGGGAAGCGCTTCGGCGTGGCGAAGACCGGGCGGGCGTCGCAGACCGTGACCCGGTAGCCGAGGAAGCTGCCGATCCGGGCCACGGCGGCGGCGTAGTCGATGGCGCCGAAGACCAGCATGCGCGGGGGCGGCGCGAAGGAGTGGAGGAAGACGGAGACGGCGTCCTCGCGGCGCTCGCCGCGCGGACCGTAGTGCCGCAACCCCGTGGCGCCGAGGGCGAGTTCACCGCGGGCATCGGCGGTGACGGCCACGTCGAGACCGGTCGGCCCGAGCGTGCCGGACACCTCGTCCGGCCAGACGGCGAGGGTGGCACCGACACGGGCGGGGCCGTCCGTCACGGTCGCCACCGTCACCGGGCGGCCGCCGGCGACGGACTCCGCCACCGCCGCGAAGCCGGGGTCGGTCTCCCGGGTGACGGGCCGGACCAGCAGGGTGATCTCGCCGCCGCAGGTCAGCCCGACCGCGAACGCGTCCTCGTCGCTGTACCCGAAGGTCTCTAGGCGGGCCTCACCACTCTGGACCACCTCTTTGGCGAGCTCGAACACCGCGCCCTCCACACAGCCCCCGGACACGCTCCCCACGGCCTCGTCGCCGGGCCCCACCGCCATCGCCGCACCCGGATCACGCGGCGCGCTGCGGCTGACGGCCACGACCGTGGCCAGCCCGAACGGCTGCCCTGCCGCGTACCAGTCGCTCAGCGCCGGGAGAATGTCACGCACGTTCCGCTCCTTCCACCGGGGCCGGTTCGGCCCCGCGCACCACGGCCGCCAGCCGCTCCAGCGCCGCCAGGCTGTGCCCCTCGACGAAGGCGTCCACACTCGGCAGCGCCGCTGCCATCCCGGCCGCCAGGGGCGCGTAACCGGGTCGGGCCTTGCGCGGATTGGCCCAGATCACCCGGTACGCCAGCCGGTGCAAGCGTCGCATCTGGGCACCGAGCAGCTCCGGAGCGCCACGCTCCCATCCGTCCGACAGCACCACCACGACGGCCCCGCGTGCCATGCCCCGCTGCCCCCACCGGTCCAGGAACTCCCGCAGCAGCTCACCGAGCCGGGTGCCGCCGCGCCAGTCGGGCACCGCCGCCGCGAGCGCGGCCATCGCCAGGTCCGGGTCGCGGTGCGTGAGCTCGCGGGTCACCCGGGTCAGCCGGGTGCCGATCGTGAAGACCTCGGTACGGGGCCCACAGCCGGAGGCGCGGCTGAACCGGAGCAGGGCGGCGGCGTGGGCGAAGCGCAGCAGCACCTCGGCGTACGGCGCCATCGATCCGCTGACATCGACCAGCAGCACCACCCGACGCGGCCGGGCGGTCCGGGCACGGTGACGCAGCCGCGCCGGCTCCCCGCCGCGCAGCAGCTCCCGCACCGTCGCGTGCGGATCGACCGCACCGCGCCGGGCGGGCCGCCGCCGCGCGCTGCGGCGCGTCTCGCCACGGAGGGTGAACGCGGCCAGCAGACGGCGCAGTTGCTCCCGTTCGGCTCCACCGAGGTCGGCGACGTCGCGATGGCGCAGTACCTCGGTGGAGCCGGCGAGGGCGGCCAGGGGCGGAGCCTCGGCCTCCGTGTCCCGCCCGGTCCCGCGCGGCACGGGGCCGTCCGCCGCGACCATCCGCAGCCGGGGCGGGGGAGCGGCGGCCACCGTCCGCCCGGTGGGCGTACCGTCGCCGAAGTAGGCGGCGAACACCCGCTCGTAGCGCTCCAGGTCGTCGGGCCCGCCGCAGAGGGTGAGCCGTCCCGCCCAGTACACGTCCGCCCGCATCCCGGGCCGCAGTCGGTCCACCGCCCGCACGAACATGTGCAGGCGCTCGGCACCGGCGTCGACCCCAGCCACCCGCAGGGCACGCGCGAAGCCGACGAGAACAGCGCCGACGTCACCCGTGTGGTTGGGCGTGGTCGTCGTCCGCTGTTCCGGTCCGTTCGTGCGGCTTCGTGTGCTTGGCCTCCCTCGTCGCGGGCCGTCGCCGTCCCTCCGTCCGCCCGTTCCCTGTTCCGCGCCGCCGGCCATGTCGCTCACGCACCCCGGGGCGCGAGAACCGCCGCGAGATCCAGACCCCGTGCCCGGTCCGCGTCCTCGCGGTACTTCAGGACCGATCCCAGCGTCGCCACCGCCAGCTCCGCGTCGACCTCGGTCGCGCCGAGCGCGTCCAGGGCCTCGGCCCAGTCGATCGTCTCGGCGACACCCGGCGGCTTGAGCAGATCCTCGGCCCGCAGCGCCTGCGCCAGCGCGGTCACCTGCTCCGCGAGCCGCGCCGAGACACCCGGCAACCGCCGCCGTACGATGGCCAGTTCGCGGGCGAAGCCCGGGTGGTCGAACCAGTGGTAGAGGCACCGCCGCTTCAGCGCGTCGTGCACCTCGCGCGTGCGGTTCGAGGTGAGGACCACGACCGGCGGCACCTCGGCCCGCAGCGTGCCCAGCTCCGGGACGGTGACCGAGAACTCCGACAGCAGCTCCAGCAGAAACGCCTCGAACTCGTCGTCGGCCCGGTCGATCTCGTCCACCAGCAGCACGGACGGCTGGGTCTCCAGCGCCTTGAGCAGCGGCCGGGCGATCAGGAACCGCCGGTCGTACAGCTCGCCCTCCAGCCGGTCGGCGTCCTTGACCCCCGCCGCCTCGGCGGCCCGCAGATGCAGGAGCTGACGAGGGAAGTCCCAGTCGTACAGAGCCTGCGAGGCGTCGATGCCCTCGTGGCACTGGAGGCGGATCAGCGGTGCGCCGAGCGCCTGGGCGAGGGCGGACGCGAGCGCGGTCTTGCCGACGCCCGCGTCGCCCTCGCAGAAGATCGGCCGGTGCAGCCGCAGCGCCAGGAAACAGGCGATGGCCAGTCCGTCGTCGACGAGATACCCCGTCGCCTCCAGACGGGCCCGCACCTGTTCCGGGCCGTCCACGTCGTACGTGTCGGTGATGGGTCCTCACCCCAATCCGGAGGCCGCCAGCACCGCCCGCCGGGTCAGCACCCGTGCCAGATGCTCCCGGTACTCGGGCGAGGCCGCCGTGTCCTGGGAGGGCCGGGTGCCCTCCGCCGCGGACTCCGAGGCCCGGGCGACGGCGTCCGCGTCCCCCGCGCCGGTCAGTGCCCGTTCGGCGGCCGAGGCCCGCAGCGGGGTCGAGCCCATGTTGGTGAGGCCGATCCGCGCCTCGGCGATGTGCCCGTCGTCGCGCCGCACCAGCGCGGCCACCCCGACCGTCGCCCAGGCCTGGGCCACCCGGTGGAACTTCTCGTAGTGGAAGCCCCAGCCGTCCGCCTTCGGCACCCGCACCTCGACCAGGAGTTCATCGGGTGCCAGCGCCGACTGCAGGTAGTCGACGAAGAAGTCGCCGGCCGCGATCGTGCGCCGCCCGCGCGGCCCCTGGGCCACCAGCTCGGCGTTCAGCGCCAGCACCACCGCGGGCAGGTCCCCGGCCGGATCGGCGTGCGCGAGCGACCCGCCGAGAGTGCCCCGGTGCTGTACGGCGGGATCCGCGACGGTCGCCGTGGCGGCCGCCAGCAGGCCCGCGTGGCGGCGGACCAGGGGGTCGCGGATGACGTCGTGGTGGGTGGTCATCGCGCCGATGACCAGCGTGGGGCCGTCCTCGCGCACCCCACGCAGCCCGGGGACCCGGCCGACGTCGACGACCAGCTCGGGGAAGGCCAGCCGCAGCCTCAGCAGCGGCAGCAGGCTCTGGCCGCCGGCCAGCACCTTCGCGTCCTCGCCGCCGTCCGCGAGCGCGCGCACCGCCTCATCGACGCTCGCCGGACGGGCGTACTCGAATGCCGGAGGGATCATGACAGGTCCTCCTTCCCGGACCGGACCGCTCGCCAGACCCGCTCGGGTGTGCAGGGCATCCGGACGTCGTGGACGCCGAAGGGCCGCAGCGCGTCCACGACGGCGTTGACCACGGCGGGCGTCGACGCGATGGTGCCGGCCTCGCCGACTCCCTTGGCCCCCAGGGGATTCGACGTGGCCGGGGTCTCCGTACGCCCCGTCACGAAGTCGGGCAGGTCCGCCGCGGACGGCACGAGATAGTCGGCCATCGTGCCGGTGACCAGGTTGCCCTCGTCGTCGTACACCGCCTCCTCGTACAGCGCCTGTGCGATGCCCTGGGCGATGCCGCCGTGCACCTGGCCCTCGACGATCATCGGGTTGATGACCTTGCCGACGTCGTCGACGCTCACATACGAGCGGATCCGCGTCCGCCCGGTCTCGGTGTCGACCTCGACCGCGCACAGGTGGGTGCCGTGCGGATAGGAGAAGTTGTCCGGGTCGACCAGGTGTTCGGCGTTGATCGACGGCTCCATGCCGTCGGGCAGGTCGTGTGAGGTGAAGGTCTCGAAGGCGATCTCCTGGATCGTCCTGTGGGCGTCCGGCGAGCCCTTCACGGAGGACACGCCGTCGGTGAACTCCAGGTCCCGCTCGTCGGCTTCGAGCAGATGCGCGGCGATCTTCCGCGCCTTCTCGACGACCTTCTCCGCCGCGTGGTGCACGGCCGTCCCACCGACGACCAGCGACCGCGAGCCGTAGGTGTCCATGCCCTGCGGGGCCGCCTTGGTGTCGCCGTGGACGACCTCGACGTCCTCGAACGGTACGCCCAGCACATCGGCGGCGATCTGGCTCCAGCTGGTCACATGGCCCTGGCCGTGCGGGCTGGTGCCGGTGACCACCTCGACCTTGCCGGTCGGCAGCATCCGGATGCTCGCCGCCTCCCAGCCGCCGGCCGCGTACCGCAGATCGCGCAGGACCCGGCTCGGCGCGAGCCCGCACATCTCGGTGTACGTCGACACACCGATGCCCAGCCGCACGCTGTCGCCCCGGTGATTGCGGTCCGCCTGCTCGGCGCGCAGCTTGTCGTAGTCGAAGAGGGCGAGCGCCTTGTCCGTCGCGGCCTCGTAGTTGCCGCTGTCGTAGGTCAGACCCGCGATCGACGTGTACGGGAACTCCTCGTGCCTGATCCAGTTCCGGCGCCGCAACTCCACCGGATCCAGGCCCAGTTCGACGGCGAGCTCGTCCATGATGCGTTCGATGGCGTACGTCGCCTCCGGGCGCCCGGCGCCCCGGTAGGCGTCGGTGGGCGTGCGGGTCGTGAAGACGCCGGTGCAGGTGAACTCGTAGGAGTCCATCTTGTAGATCGCCGGGTACATGAAGGCGCCCAGGATCGGGATGCCGGGTGTCACCAGCATCAGATACGCGCCCATGTCGGTGAGCAGGTCGACCTTGAGGCCGAGCAGTCTGCCGTCGCGGTTCGCGGCGATCTCGATGTCCTGGATCATGCCCCGGCCGTGATGGGTGGCCAGATACCCCTCGGAGCGGGACTCCGTCCACTTCACGGGCCGGCCGATGCGGCGCGCGACCGCGAGCGCGAGGGCCTCCTCGCCGTACACCTGGAGCTTGGAGCCGAAACCGCCGCCCACGTCGGGGGCGATGACCCGGATCTTGTGCTCGGGGATGCCGGTGACGACCGCCATCATGAGCCGGACGATGTGCGGGATCTGCGTGGAGGAGTAGAGGGTGTACTCGCCGGACGCGGCGAGCGGGGTGACGACGACGGCGCGCGGTTCCATCGCGTTCGGGATGAGCCGCTGGTGGTGGTAGCGGCGCCTGAGGGTGACCTCGGCGCGCCGCCGTACCGAGTCGAAGTCCTCGCCCGTCCTCAGGGGCCAGACATAGCAGCGGTTGGTGCCCTTGTCGGAGTGGACGAGGGGGGAGTCGTCGGCGAGCGCGGCCTCCAGGTCCAGCACGGGGGGCAGGGGTTCGTAGTCGACCTCGATCGCCTCCAGGGCGTCCGCGGCCGCGTACCGGTCGCGGGCCACGACCACGGCCACCGGGTCGCCCGCGTGGCGCACCTCGTCGACGGCGATCGGCGGATGGTCGGGCAGCACGATGTCCTCGGTCACCGGCCAGGCGCAGGGCAGGGAGCCGAGGCCGTCGGCGAGATCGGCGCCGCTGAACGCGGCGATGACACCCGGGCGTTCGAGCGCGGGGGAGACATCGACCCGCTGGATGCGGGCATGGGCCATCGGACTGCGCAGGATCGCCAGGTGCAGCAGGCCGTTGACGACGATGTTGTCCGTCCAGTTGGTCTGTCCGGTGATCAGCCGGGCGTCCTCCTTGCGGGGACGGGCCCGCCCGACCTCGTGTTCCACCGTCTCGCTCATGCCACGACCTCCTGTTCGGAGGCGGCCTGCACGGCCCGCACGATGTTCTGGTAGCCGGTGCAGCGGCAGAGGTTGCCCTCCAGGGCGTGCCGGATCTCCTCCGCGGTGGGGTGCGGGTGTTCGCGCAGCAGATCGCGGGCGGCCATCAGCATCCCCGGGGTGCAGTAGCCGCACTGGAGGGCGTGCTTCTCGTGGAAGGCCTGCTGGAGGGGGGTGAGTTGTCCGTCGCGGGCCAGTCCTTCGACCGTCGTCACCTCACCTCCGTCCGCCTGGACGGCGAGCACGGAGCAGCTCTTGACGCTGACGCCGTCCCATTCGACCGTGCACGCCCCGCAGTTCGAGGTGTCGCAGCCGATGGGGGTGCCGGTCAGGCCGAGGCGGTCACGCAGGTAGTGGACCAGGAGGAGGCGGGGTTCCACGTCGTCCTCGTACGTCGTGCCGTCCACCTTCACCGAGATGTGGGTCATGTGCCCTCCAGAGACTGAGCGGGCGGAGTGAGGGGAGCGAGGGGAAACAACGTCCGATCGTGATGGGCGTCACTCTAGGACCGCGCAGATGACGCGGCGAGAGCCGCGGTGGGGTTCGTTGAGCGTTAACCGAAATCTGGTGAGCGAGACGCGTCGAGTGGTGAGCGTGACTCGCCGCATGGGGAGCATGAGCCGCCCGAGGGAGAACATGCGCAGAAAAACTGAAACTTACTCAAGAGTCAGAAGTATTGACGGTGTCCGGAAACGGCCGGACTGTAGTGGACATGCCGAACATCCGGGCGCGTCTGCTCCTTGTCCTGGTTGTCCTCTTTGGATCCCTGACGGTGGCGGGCGCTCCGTCCGCCACCGCCGCGACCCTCTCCGACTCCCTCTGGTTCGACGGCTCACCGCTGACCGTGCAGAACGGCAGATTCGTCGACGGCAACGGCCGCGAGGTCGTGCTGCGCGGCTACAACGTCTCCGGCGAGACCAAGCTGGAGGAGAACAGCGGTCTGCCCTTCGCCTCGGTCGCCGACGCCAAGAAGTCGGCGACCGCACTGCGGGCCCTGGGCGGCGGCAACTCGGTCCGCTTCCTGCTGTCCTGGGCCCACGCCGAGCCCACCCGCGGAACGGTCGACACCACCTATCTGGCCGCGGTCACCGCACAGTTGCAGGCGTTCCTCGACGCCGGCATCCGTGTCTACCCCGACTTCCACCAGGATCTCTACTCGCGCTACCTGTTCAACTCCGGCAGCTGGTACACCGGTGACGGAGCGCCCAAGTGGGCAGTGTCGCTGGGGAGTTATCCGCAGGAATCGTGCGGCATCTGTCTCTTCTGGGGTCAGAACATCACCGGGAACCAGGCGGTGACCAAGGCGCAGTACGACTTCTGGCACAACAACTACGGCCTGCAGGACTCCTTCCTCGACACCGCCCAGAAGACCATGGCCTACCTCCAACAGCACCTGAGCGAAACGGAGTTCGCGGCTGTCGTCGGCTTCGACCCGTACAACGAGCCGTTCGCCGGCAGCTACGACTCGGGCCAGACGAGCCGTACCTGGGAGCAGAACCTGCTGTGGCCCTTCTACCAGCGGTTCCGGGCCCGGATGGACGCGGCCGGCTGGCAGGCCAAGCCCGCTCTCGTCGAGCCCAACCTCTTCTGGAACGCCAACATCGACTCCCAGAAGCAGGAGGGCGGCCTGCTGGACGCGGGCACCCTCGGCCCCCGGTACGTGTTCAACACGCACTTCTACGACCAGAAGGCGATCTCCGGGATCCTGATGTGGGGCAACGCCTCGGACGGGCAGTACTCGACCGACTTCGGGACGGTCCGCGACCGGGCCTCGGCCGCCGGAACGGCCGCCGTGGTCAGTGAGTTCGGCCATCCGCTGTCCGGGTCGGTGTCGGGCAAGGCCCCGACGGTCGACAAGGCGATGTACCAGGCCCTCGACTCCCGCCTGCCGGGATCGAGTTGGTGGTCCAACCCCTCGGCCTCCGGTCCGGTGCTCTCCGGCAACCAGTGGCAGTGGGACATCTACAACGGACGCCACCACGAGCTGATGAACGACAACCCGGACAAGGTCCAGACCTCGGGCGACGCCTGGAACGGCGAGGACCTGTCGGCCGTGAACATGAACGACTCCGGTACGGTGACGCTCCGTCAGGACGCCCGGCTGCTCGACCGCGTGTACCCGAGCGCGACCGCCGGCACGACCCTCGCCTTCACCTACGAGGACCGCTCCCGTGACGGCTCGACGACCCTGACCTGGAACCCGGTCCCCAGTTCGCTGCCGAACGTGTCGTCGCTGGTCGGCTCCGGCCAGTACGGGCTGCTCGTATGGAAGTCGGGCAGCGGTTCGGCACCCACCGAACTGCATCTGCCCGCCTCCTTCCCGACGGCCACGACCACCGTCGTCTCCGACCTGGGCACGGTCTACGGGCCGCCCGCCTACACGTCCTCCACCCCGATCGGCGCGGCCCTCGAACCGGGCGGCACGGGCAGCCGCCGTCTGCTGCTCACCGACGCGGACTCCGGCGTGCTGCACTACGCGCTGGTGACCAACGGGGCGACGTCACCCTCGGCGAGCCTGCTCGGCGCGGCCAGGTCCGAGCTGGCGGCCTGGGCGGCGGCGCACTTCTGACGGGGCGGGCCCGGACGGACGGCGCGGGCCACGTCCGTCCGGGCCCGCGCGCCGGAGTCGCGGCCCGCGTCGTACATCCGGCCGTCGGCGTACCCGCACTGGGTGAGGGCGAGGTCGGACAGCAGCATGAAGCCGATGGGGTAGGAGTTCCCGGCGCTGTTCACCGCGCCCAGCACCAGCGGCGGCACGAACCCGCCTAGCCCGCCCGTCGCACCGGCGATCCCGGTCACCCTGCCGACCTGCGGCTGCGGGGCGACGACCCGGGCGACGCGGCCGATCCGGGCGACCCGGGCCACCTGGGCGAACACCGAGCCGCCGGCAGGCGGCTGGTTCCCGGCGGGCGGATGGTCGCTGAAGGGGGGCCGGTCATGGGCACGCTCCCAGCTTCGCCGTGCGGGGGGCCGGAGGGCCGACGGCATCTGGGGAGCGGCGGGATCATGCGGCCGAGCCTCTACCGCATCGACGGGCATGGGTCGGTGGGGACGGACGACAGCCCGCCCCCACCGTTTACTGACGGTACGTCAACTCGCCGACGAACCGGTCCAGTCGGCCGGCACATGTCCGAGCCGTACCCGCTGCGGGTGGTCGCCCACGGGCACGGACGTGACCTTCTGTCCGGTCGCGAAGTCGATCGCGGTGACCTGGTCGGCGCCGCTCTCGGAGATGATGCAGTCCTTGCCGTCGCCGCTCACGGTCGCCCAGTACGGGGTCGACGCGGTGACGAGCGGCCCTTCCTGGAGGGTGGCGCGGTCGACGACCGTGGCGTAGTTGTCCATCGTCCCGGCGACGCACAGCTTGGTGCCGTCGGGGCTCATCGAGATGCCGTGGTGGCGCGAGTCCAGCAGCCAGGTGGTGCGGTCGGTGCTGGTCGCCGGGTTCGCCGGCAGGGTCTTCACCCGGGTGATCTTGTCGGAGGCGATGTCGTACTCCAGGAAGCCGTTGAAGAACGACACCTGGAAGTACATCTTCGACCAGTCCGGAGTGAAGGCGGCGGGCCGCACGGCGTCGGAGAAGTCCTTCAGGCCGATCGCGTCGAGCCGGTCGCGCATGTCGATCGTCTTGACGGTCTTGTACGTCGTGGCGTCGACGACGGTGATGTGCCGGTCGCCCTTGGTCCAGTCCCACGACGGGTCGTCCAGGGAGGTGGTGACCTCGCCGATCGCCATGTTCCAGATGTACTTGCCGCCGTTGGTGAAGACGTTCTCGTGGGGCTTGTCACCGGTGTCGAACTCGCCCAGTTCCTTGCCGGTGTTGATGTCCAGGACCTGCACCTTGTTGGCGGTGGAGGCGGACACCGCGACCCTGGTGCCGTCGGGGGAGACGGCCATGTGGTCGGCGCGGTAACCGGCCACCGGGAAACGCCAGTTGATCTTGTCGGTGGCCAGGTCGATGGAGACGACGTCGGCGAAGCTCGGGCGGGAGACGACCACGGACTTGCCGTCCGGGGTGGAGTACATGTCGTCGACGTACTGGTCGTGGCCCTGTCCGACCTCGTTGCGGATCGCCGTGTAGTAGATCCACTTGATCGGGTCGGCGTTGATCTCGGCGATCCGTGCCGCCTTGTCGGGGACGACATTGATCTCACCGACCTTGGCGAAGTCCCCGGAGGACTTCAGGACGGTGGCGGTGCCGTCCCAGTTGTTGCCGACGAACAGCACCTCGCGCAGGGCGGCGGAGGAGTCCGCGGCGGCGCTCGCGGCAGTGGCGGTCGCGGAGACGGTCAGGACGAGGGCGGCGGCTACCGAGCAAAGGTGCCTGGTTCTGGAGGCAGGCATGAGTGCTCTCTCCTCTGTGGGGATGGGGAAGCGGGCAAGGAATCTGAAAACAGACGCGTTCAGACTGTTACTTACTGGAAAGTAAGGAAGGGGCGCCCTTCTCCACAAGACTGCGTACACGACAAAATTGGTGAGGGGGCGACGAGGGAGGTTCAGTGACGGGCAGGCTCAAGGCGCCGACCGGGCGGTACGGCGGCAAGACCGCCGCCGAGCGGCAGGCCGAGCGGCGCAGGAGATTCCTGGACGCCGCGCTGGAGCTGTTCGGCGGCGAGCCCGGCTACCGGGCCACGACCGTCGCGGCGCTGAGTGAGGCCGCGGGCCTGTCGACCAGGCAGTTCTACGAGGAGTTCCGCACCCTCGAGGATGTGCTGGCGGCCCTCCACCTCCAGGTCAACGACTGGGCCGAGGAAGCGGTGCTGGCCGTCTTCGCCGAGTCGCGGGGCCTTCCGCTGGACGAGCGGGTGACCGCGATCTTCCGCGCCTACGCCGCCAATGTCACCAGCGATCCACGCCGGATCCGGATCACCTTCGTCGAGATCATCGGCGTCAGCCCCCGTCTGGAGGAACAGCGGCTGGCCCGTCGCGCCCGCTGGGTGGACCTCATCTGCGCGGAGGCCGCGGAGGCGGCGGCCCGAGGAGAGGCGGCCCCGCGCGACTACCGCCTCGCCGCGGCGGCCTTCATCGGCAGCGTGAACGGGCTCCTGCACGACTGGAGCGCCGGGTGGGTGGACGCCACTCTGGACGAGGTGGTGGAAGAGCTGGTCCAGCAGCTGCTGGGGATTCTGCGGCCGCCGGGGTGGGTGCGGCGGGGCGCCGGGGGTGGCTGAGGCCCGGCGGCCGACGGTGAGGCCCATCGGCTGACGCTGCGCGGGCCGCCGGTGACGGGGAGGCCGGGCGCCGGGGAGGGGGAAGCCGGGCGCCGGGGAGCTGGGCGCCGGAACAGGGGAGGGCTGTCGCGTCTGTAGAGGTCTGCCCGGATACACCCGCCAGCCGCCAGCCGCCAGCCGCCAGCCGCCAGCCGCCACCCGCCAGCCGCCAACCGCCACCCGCAGCTGGTCTCGCCCCGAGGCCCTTCTACCCGCCCAGTCGATCCACCGCGGCCAGCACCCGGGCCACTCCGTCCTCCGCCCGTACCCGCGCCCCCAGCTCCGTCGCGCGGCGCCCGAAGGCCGGATCGCGGGTGGCCCGCATGAGGGCCGAGGCCAGGGTGTCGGTCGTGAGGCGGCGCAGGGGAAGTGCCCGGGGCGCCACGCCCAGGCGCACCAGGCGTGCGGCCCAGAAGCCCTCGTCGAACTGGATCGGGACCGGCACGGAGGGAACGCCGGCGCGTACGCCCGCCGCGGTGGTGCCCGCGCCGGCGTGGTGGACGACCGCGGCCGTGCGGGGGAAGAGGACGGAGTGCGGCACCTCGTCGATGGTCAGCATGTCGTCACCGGACACCTCCAGATCCGCCCAGCCGCGCTGGATCACCCCGCGCAGGCCCGCCCGGCGCAGAGCCCGGACGACCACGGCGCTGAGGCGCGCGGGGTCGGGCACGGTCGCGCTGCCCAGGCCGACGTAGACGGGGGGCGGTCCCGCGTCGAGGAAGTCCCGTAGCCGCGACGGGAGTTGGATGTCGGTGTCGTACGGCCACCAGTAGCCGGTCACCTCCAGGCCGGGCCGCCAGTCGGCGGGCCGTGGCACCACCAGCGAGCTGAAGCCGTACAGTACCGGCCGCCGCTGCCGCTCCCGGGCGCGCCAGGCGGCGGCGGTCCGCACGGGCGGCATGCCCAGCTGCTCCCGTACCCCGGGCATCGCTCCGGCGAAGACCTGCTCCACCGCCAGTCCCACTCCGTGCCCGGCGACCCGGTTGGCCAGCGCCCCCAGTGAACGCACGCCCAGCAAGGGAGGGCCGAACTCCCGCGTGGGGGCGAGTGGTTGGAGGGGGACGTCCAGATACGGCAGGGACAGGCCCTCGGCGATGGTGTGGCCGAGCGGTCCCACCGACCCGGACAGCAGCAGTATGTCGCTCGACCGGGCGGCCGCCACGAGGTCGTCCGTCATCCGCCCCACCAGCGCCCGCGCCATCGCGGACACCCGCATCAGTTTGCCCACGCCGGTCGTGCTGCGGTGCAGGCCGCGCCCCCGCGAGGACTCCAGCTCGGCCCGGGGGTCCACCGGCAGCGGACGGAACCGCACCCCCGACCCCGCCACCAGGGGCTCGAACCGGGCGTGCGTGACCAGGGTGACCTCGTGCCCGGCACGGGCGAGCCCGTGTCCGAGTCCGGTGTAGGGGGCCACGTCACCCCGGGAACCCGCCGTCATGATCGCTACGCGCACGACGGCCAGTATGGCGCCGGGTCGCTCCGCGGGCGAGAACGACCCGTGGGGGAAGGCGACTTCACGCCTGTCACATCCGTTGACTTCGTTCCGTCGGGGGCCTCGCCCTCGCCCTCACGGCGGTCGCCGCCCTCGTCCTCGCGGCGCCGACCCCGGCCCAGGTGGCGGCGACCCGTCAGATACCCGTCCCCACCGCGCCCATGGGCTGGGCGTCCTGGAACAGCTTCGCCGCCAAGATCGACTACAGCGTCATCAAGCAACAGGTCGACGCCTTCGTGGCCGCGGGCCTGCCGGCGGCCAGGGCACCCGCGACAGCGCCGGCAACATCACCGTCGACAACACCGGGCTTCGACTTCGTCAAGGTCGACTGGTGCGGCGGTGACGCCGAGGGCCTCGACGCGGCCACGACCTACCGGTCGATCAGCGACGCCGTCGCGAAGGCCGCGGCCACCACGGGCCGTCCGCTGACCCTCTCCCTCTGCAACTGGGGCAAGCAGAACCCCTGGAACTGGGCGCCGGGCCAGGCCCCGATGCGGCGGACCAGCACCGACATCATCCGTTACGGCAACTCGCCGTCGATGACGAACCTGCTCTCCCACTTCGACCAGACCCACCCGATCAGCAGTACGACCCGACCGCGGCGCCCGCCGACAGCCAGCAGGCCGGCAGGCGGCGCCGCACCCGCCCGCTGGTGGATGCGCTGATCACACCCCGAGCTGCCGGGCGGCGGCGGCGACGGTCTGCTCCAGGAGTGTGGCGATCGTCATCGGACCGACGCCGCCCGGCACCGGAGTGATGAGCGAGGCGCGCTCGACGGCGGAGTCGAAGTCGACGTCGCCGACGTTGCCCGGGTTGTACCCGGCGTCGACCACCACGGCGCCGGGCTTGATGTCCTCGCCCCGGATCAGACGGGGCCGCCCCACCGCGGCGACCACGATGTCCGCCTCGCGCACCACCGAGGACAGGTCCCGGGTGCGGGAGTGGCAGTACGTCACCGTCGCGTCCCGGGCGAGCAGGAGCATGCCGACCGGCTTGCCGAGGATGGCGCTGCGGCCCACGACCACGGCCCGCCTGCCGGACGGGTCGACGTCGTACTCGTCGAGCAGCCGCAGGATTCCGCCGGGCGTGCACGACACGAAGCCCGGCAGCCCGAAGCTCATCGTCGCGAACGAGGCGAAGGTGACGCCGTCGACGTCCTTCTCGGGGGCGATCGCCTCGAACGCGGCCCGCTCGTCGATGTGTTCGCCCATCGGGTGCTGGAGGAGGATGCCGTGCACACCGGGGTCCTCCGACAACTGCCGGAGTTCTCGCACGAGTTCCCCGGTGGTCGTGGCGGCGGGCAGCGCCACGTGCCGGGACTCGATGCCGGCCTTGCGGCAGCGGTTCTGCTTCATCCGCACGTAGGTGACGGAGGCGGGGTCCTCGCCGACCAGCACGGTCGCGAGACAGGGCGCGCTGCCGGTGCGCCCGGTGAGATCGGTGGCGCGCTTGGCGGTGTCCTCCACGATGCGCCTCGCAAGCGCGGTGCCGTCCATGAGCCGGGCCTGAGTCATGATCCACTCCTGGGCTGGTGTGACCGGATCGCCCAGGCGCACGGCATCGACTCTGCGGGGCCGCTCCCCGGTGGTACTCCACCTCAGCGCCAGTCACGGCCCGCCCTCAGCCTAACCCGGGGCGCTACGAGGACCTGGACCCGCTCTCCCGCGCGGGCGCCGTCGGATCGACCCCCGCGAGGAACCCGGTGGCCTGTGCCCGGATGTGCTCGGCGCCGAGGGCCCCGGCCCAGCGGGCGACCTCCTCGGCCCGTGCCCTCGCCCCGGCCTCGTCACCGGCGTCCCGGGTCAGCACCGCGAGGAGCATCTGCTGCGCGAGCGTGCCGGGGACGGCGCCCGCCCGGGCGCCCACCTCCGTGGCGCGGCGCCAGCGGTCCAGGGCGGCCTGGTGGTCACCCCCGTCGTGGTCCTGGTCGCCGAGATGCCGCAGCGCCTCACGGACCAGCGGATCGTCACCGGCCGACTCGCCGGCCCGCAGGGCCGCCTCGTAGTGGGTGCGGGCGGTGGTGCGCTCCGCGAAGAGGTTGTCGGTGATCAGCCCGGTGTACATCTCGGCCCAGCCGCCGCGCGCCTGGTCCGGGGCGCGGTCGCGCAGCGCGTGCGCTCGGTCGCGCAGGCTCCTGAGGGCCTCGGGGTCCCGGCCCCCGGGGCCGAACCGCACCCGCCCGTCACCGCGCAGCAGCCCGTAGTAGTCGTGCTTCAGACGGGTGAAGCCCAGGTCCCAGTCGGCGTCGTCGGACACCTTCCCGGCGGCGGCGAGGCGATCCGTGGCGAGGTCCGTCCTGCGGAACCAGTCGCTCTCCAGGGCGACCTCGGCGGCGGCCCGGGCGAGACGCCCGCGGGCGCTAGCGGGCCCGGCGGCCGTCGTCGCGTCCAGCAGGCGCAGTGCCCGGTCCCACCTTCCCGCCAGTGACAACTCACGTGCCGCGGCCAGGAGTTCGTCGAATTCGACCGTTGCGGTCGTGGTGTTCGTCATGGCAGGGGAAAGTAGTCAGGCAAAAAACTATCCACAAGAAAACTATCGCGGGAGACGGTCAATGGAGGACTCGGTCGACCGGCACGTCGAGGTGTGGTCGAAGGAGCTCGACTGGATGGATCCGGTCAAGGAGCAGATCTTCATGCGGCTGCACATCCTGGCCCGGCACGCCTCACAGACCCGCCGCGCGACGCTGGACGCCGACGGGCTGCGGCACTGGCAGTACAAGGTGCTGCTGACCCTGCGCCGCCTCGGGCCGCCGTACGGCACGAGCCCCTCGCACCTGGCCGACCTCCTCGGACTGACCCGGGGTGCGCTGTCGGCGCGGCTGGGTCCGCTGGAGGAGGCGGGGCTGATCAGCCGGACGCACGAGCACGCCGACCGCAGGCGTGTCCTGGTCCGGCTCACCGACGCAGGACATGCCGCCTTCGAACAGCAGGCGGAGTCGGAGGAAGCGGACGAGACCGCACTGCTCTCAGTACTGACCGAAGCAGAGCGACGGACACTCGCCGACCTGCTGCGGAAGCTGGTCGTGACTGCCGAGTCCGGCCGAGGCGGGCCGAGAAGGTCCAGGTCAGCCTAGAGGTGACCTGGACCCTCCCGGTTCTCCCTCCTACTCGTCCCATGCCTCGATGATGATCTGCTGCGAGATCTTGCCGTCGCGCAGAGTGAGCATCGACTCGGACAGGACACGCATCCCGTCCGGGTACCGGCAGGACTCGCTGTAGGCCGCGTTGTCGCCCTGGACCACACATCCCTCCAGTTTGTGCGTCATGTCGCGGCTGTAGACATCGGTGAGCATCTCGCCGATCTCGTCACGGCCGTGCAGGACCTTGGGGTGACTGGGCGTGGCGTTGCGGTTGACGAGTCGTACCTCGGCGTCGTCCGCGTAGAGAGAAAGCAGTGTCTCCGCAGTTTGTCCTTCGATGCCCCGGCGCAGGGTGTCGGTGTCGAAGGCGGGGCGTGCCGCAGTGCCCATGGTGACCTCCTTCGTCACCTTCGAGACTCCTCCGACCCGGCAGGCTCGGCAAGCGCAGCCGCGGGGATGAGCCTGACGGGTGAGCGGAGCCGCGTGCCCGTGTCCGGCGGGTGCCCGGTGGCGTTGCTGAAGGCATGATCTCAACACGACGTATCGTCGCCGCCGTTGGTCTCGCCGCGGGCCTCACCGGCCTCGCCGCACCGATGGCGGACGCAGCCACCGCGGCTGCCCCGGGCGAGGGCAGGATCAACCCGATCACCACGCTCGACTCCCTCACGGTGAGTGACCTGCCGGAGGCGCACAAGGCCGAGATGCCGCGGCCGTCCGCCCAGCTGCAGCAGCTGAACCGGCTGAACGACCTGAACCAGCTCCACCAGGTCACCGACGTCGCCGCGCCCCTGTACCCGCTGCTCGGAGCCTTCGAGTAGGCCACGTCACCACCGAGGGCCGCCCCGACCGGGCGGCCCTCGGCGCTGTCCCCGGGAGGGGGCAGGCGGCCGACGTCACGCCGGCCGGACGCGGGCCGGGAGCTGCGTGTTCCGCGCGTTCCCCGTCATCCGGCCGTCGCCAGGAACTGCGTGGCCGCGAGTTCCGCGTACAGCGGGTCGGTGGCGACGAGTTCGCGGTGGGTGCCCACGGCGCGTACCCGGCCCGCGTCCATGACCACGATCCGGTCCGCCATCGTCACCGTGGACAGCCGGTGCGCCACGACCAGCACCGTCGTCGTACGCGCGACGTCCGCGACGGTGTCGCGCAACGCCGCCTCGTTCACCGCGTCGAGCTGCGAGGTCGCCTCGTCGAGCAGCAGGAGGCGGGGGCGGCGGAGCAACGCGCGGGCGATGGCGACCCGTTGGCGTTCGCCGCCGGAGAGCTTGGTGCCGCGATGGCCCACCAGGGTCTCCAGCCCCTGGGGCAGCCGGGCGACCAGACCGTCCAGGCGGGTCGTCTTCAGCACACGGGTGATCGCGCCCTCGTCGGCGTCCGGGTTCCCCAGCAGCAGGTTGTCCCGCAGTGAGCCCGACAGGACCGGCGCGTCCTGTTCCACATAGCCGATCGCCGACCGGAGCCGGGGCAGTTCCCAGTCGTCGAGATCGCGGCCGTCCAGGGCGATCGTCCCCGACTCGGGGTCGTAGAACCGCTCGATGAGCGAGAAGACGGTCGTCTTGCCCGCGCCGGACGGGCCGACGAACGCCGTCATGCCCCGCGCGGGCACGGAGAAGGTCACCCCGTGGTGGACGTACGGCAGATCCTCTGCGTACCGGAAACGGACCTCGTCGAAGTCCAGCGCGGCCGGTTCGGCACCCGGGGACGGCAACGGGGCGGGCAGGGCCCGGGGTTCGGAGGGCAGGCTCAGCGCCTCCTGGATACGGGCCAGCGCGGCGGAGCCCGTCTGGTACTGCGTGATCGCGCCGACCACCTGCTGGATCGGGGACATCAGATAGAACACGTACAGCAGGAACGCCACCAGCGTGCCGACCGCGATGGCACCGGTCGCGACCCGTGCCCCGCCCACCGCGAGCACGGTGATGAAGGCGATCTGCATCGCGAGGCCGGCCGTATTGCCCGCCGCCGCAGACCACTTGGCCGCCCGTACGCTCTGCCGCCACGACTCCTCGGCGGCCTCGTGCAGCGTCCGCTCCTCCCGGTGCTCGGCGCCGGACGCCTTCACCGTACGCAGCGCCCCGAGGATCCGCTCCAGCGAGGCCCCCATCACCCCGACCGCGTCCTGTGCCCGCCGGCTGGCCCGGTTGATGCGCGGCACGATCACCCCGAGCACCGTACCCGCCCCGAGGATCACCGCCAGGGTGACCCCGAGCAGCACCGGGTCCACCAGTCCCATCATCACCATGGTCGCGAGCAGGGTGAGCCCGCCCGTCCCCAGACCGACCAGGGAGTCCGTGGTGACCTCGCGCAGAAGCGTGGTGTCCGAGGTGATCCGGGCCATCAGATCGCCGGGCTCGCTGCGGTCGACGGCCGTGATGCGCAGTCTCAGCAGATACGACGACAGCGCCCGCCGTGCGCCGAGCACCACCGACTCCGCGGTGCGCCGCAGCACATACGAACCGAGCCCGCCCAGCGCCGCGTTGGCGATCACGAGCCCCGACATGGCCAGCAACGCGCCCGTGATGGCGCGGTCGTGGGACAGGTCGTCGATCAACCCCCGCGCCACCAGCGGCAGCAGCAGCCCCGCCGCCCCCGTGAGCAGCGACAGCAGGGCCCCGGACAGCAGGGCCCAGCGGTGCGGGCGTACGTAGCCGAGGAGCAGCCGCCAGGCGGGTGGCGCGGTCTCGGTGTCTGCGATGCTCACGGCGCTCCTCGGGAGACGTACGGAGCATTCAGGCTACGTCGGCCGCCGTCCGCGGGGCCTGCCGGTCCCGGGCCATGGACAGTGTGAGCGGCCGGACGGCGCGGGCGGGCAGACAGCCGTCGAGCATGCCGGTCAGGACCTCGCCGGGACCGAGTTCGAGGTAGGCGGTGACGCCGTCGCGGTGCATCCGCGCGACCGCGTCCGCGAACCGGACCGGTGCGCGCATCGCCCGGACCCACGCCTCGGGGGAGGCGGCCTCCGCTTTGACCGGCCCGGCGGTGGTGTCGGAGAGCAGGGGCAGGCGCGGTGGCCGCAGATCCAGCGTTTTCTTCCCGGGTTCAAAGAATTTCCGCCCCCAGGAGGCCCTTTCACGCAATCCGAGATGCTGGCGGCCGTCGCCGGAACCGTCCCCGAGTCGCGGGCGGCCGGCGCCCTCCTCGTCGGTTACGGAGCCGCGCGGGAACTGGCCAGGTTCGCCGCCGACCCCCGCTGGCGCGTCCAGGTGCCCGGCCATCCCGCCGAGGTCCGCCGGGTGATCCTGGACGCCGTCCGTCGCGGCGACCGGACCTATGTCCATGTGACCGACCGCTCCAACGCCGAACCACGGGACGCCACCGAGGGCTTCACCCTCGTACGGCAGGGCCGCGAAGGGGTCGTCCTCGCCGTCGGCGCCACCCCCGACCCCGTCCTGAGCGCCACCACAGGCCTCGACCTGACCATCCTCTACGGCGCCACCATCAGGCCCTACGACGAGATCGGCCTGCGCACCCCCGTCCTCGCCGCGGACCACGCCGACGTGGTGCTGGTCGAGCCGGGAGAGCCCGGCACCTCGGCCCGCCAGGTCGCCGAGACCCTGGTGCACGTGCCGCACCGGCTGCTCGCCCTCGGGGAGCCGGACGCGACCGGCGAGCAGGCCCTCGCCCGGGCCGTGCGCGACTTCCTGCGATGAGCGCAGGGCAGGTCACCGTGCCGTTACCGATCAGTCACCCATAGGGTCGAGGGGACGAACACGGGCCGACGAAAGGGTTCAACACCATGGCGCAGGAAGTTCGCGGCGTGATCGCACCGGGCAAGGGTGAGCCGGTCCGGGTGGAGACGATCGTCGTGCCCGACCCCGGCCCCGGGGAGGCGGTGGTGAGGATCCACGCCTGCGGGGTCTGCCACACCGATCTCCACTACAAGCAGGGCGGCATCAACGACGACTTCCCGTTCCTGCTGGGCCACGAGGCCGCGGGAGTCGTCGAATCGGTGGGCGCGGGCGTCACGGACGTGACCCCCGGTGACTTCGTGATCCTCAACTGGCGTGCGGTGTGCGGCCAATGCCGCGCGTGTCTGCGTGGACGGCCCTGGTACTGCTTCAACACCCACAACGCCGGACAGAAGATGACGCTGACCGACGGCACCGAGCTGTCACCCGCGCTGGGTATCGGGGCCTTCGCGGAGAAGACCCTGGTGGCGGCGGGCCAGTGCACCAAGGTCGACCCGGCGGTGGCGCCGGAGGTGGCCGGGCTGCTGGGCTGCGGGGTGATGGCGGGTATCGGTGCCGCGATCAACACCGGGAACGTGGGCCGGGGGGACACGGTCGCGGTCATCGGCTGCGGCGGGGTGGGCGACGCGGCGATCGCCGGTTCCCGGCTGGCCGGGGCGGCGAAGATCATCGCGGTGGACATCGACGACCGCAAGCTCGCCACCGCCCGCTCGATGGGCGCCACCCACACGGTCAACTCCCGGGAGAACGACCCGGTCGAGGCGGTCCGTGAGCTGACCGGCGGCTTCGGGGCCGACGTGGTGATCGAGGCGGTGGGCCGCCCGGAGACGTACCACCAGGCCTTCTACGCCCGCGACCTCGCGGGCACGGTGGTGCTGGTGGGTGTCCCGACCCCGGAGATGAAGCTGGAACTGCCCCTGCTGGACGTCTTCGGCCGCGGGGGAGCGCTCAAGTCGTCCTGGTACGGGGACTGTCTGCCCTCCCGTGACTTCCCGATGCTGATCGACCTGCATCTGCAAGGCCGTCTGGACCTCGGCGCGTTCGTGACCGAGACCATCGAACTCACCGATGTCGAGAAGGCCTTCGAGCGGATGCACCACGGCGACGTCCTGCGCTCGGTGGTGGTGCTGTGATGAGCGCCCGTATCGAACGCCTCGTCACCTCCGGGCAGTTCAGCCTCGACGGCGGCACCTGGGACGTCGACAACAACGTGTGGCTCGTCGGCGACGACCACGAGGTGATCGTCATCGACGCCGCCCATGACGCCGACGCCATCGTGCGGGCGGTCGGCGACCGGCGCCTGACGGCCGTCATCTGCACCCACGCCCACAACGACCACATCGATGCCGCGCCCGAACTCGCCGACCGCACCGGCGCCACCATCTGGCTCCACCCCGACGACCTGCCGCTGTGGAAGCAGACCCACCCCGATCGCGACCCCGACGCCCATCTGGCCGACGGCCAGGTCATCGAGGCCGCCGGAGCCGACCTCACCGTCCTGCACACCCCGGGACACGCACCCGGCGCCGTCTGCCTCCACGACCCCGGCCTCGGCGCCGTCTTCACCGGAGACACCCTCTTCCAGGGCGGCCCCGGCGCCACCGGACGGTCGTACTCCCACTTCCCGACGATCATCAGCTCCATCCGCGACCGGCTGCTCACCCTGCCGCCCGAGACCAAGGTGCTCACCGGCCACGGCGACCCGACCACGATCGGCGCGGAGGCCCCGCACCTGGAGGAATGGATCGCCCGTGGTCACTGACGACATCGTGGCACTGCGTGGTGTGCAGGTGCTGCGCTGCGCCCCCGACGGCCCGCCCCTGGACGGTGAGCGGGCGGCGCTCGACCTCATCGGCGACGCGATGGGCCGCGACGCGCAGATCGTCGCCGTGCCCGCCGAACGGGTCGGTTCCGAGTTCTTCCGGCTCGGCTCGGGAGTCGCGGGCGCGATCATGCAGAAGTTCGTGAACTACCGGGTGCGGCTCGCCGTGTTCGGGGACATCGCGCCGCATGTCACCGCGAGCACGGCCCTGCGCGACTTCGTCCACGAGACGAACCAGCGGGGCCACGTCTGGTTCCTGGCCGACTTCGACGCCCTGGACGAGAAACTCGGCGCGATCGGCTGATCCGGAGAAAACACGACAGAGGTTGTCCGGCTTCCCGTCCATGCTCGAAGCGACATCGAGTGCAACGGGAGGTCGGACATGCCACAACGGCTCGAAGGCAAGGTCGCGCTGGTCGCCGGGGCGACACGGGGGGCGGGACGCGGGATCGCCGTGGAACTCGGTGCGGCCGGCGCCACCGTCTACGTCACCGGGCGCAGCACCCGCGCCCGGCGCTCCGAGTACGACCGCCCCGAGACCGTCGAGGACACCGCCGACCTGGTCACCGAGGCCGGCGGCCACGGGATCGCCGTACCGACCGACCACCTCGATCCCGCCCAGGTCCGCGCCCTGGTCGAGCGCGTCGACGACGAGCAGGGCCGTCTCGACCTCCTCGTCAACGACATCTGGGGCGGCGAGCACCTCTTCGCCTGGGACACCCCGGTCTGGGAGCACGACCTCGACGACGGGCTCAGGCTGCTCCGTCTCGCCGTAGAGACACACGCGATCACCAGCCACCACGCCCTGCCCCTGGTGCTGCGCCACCCCGGCGGCCTGGCCGTCGAGGTCACCGACGGCACCGCCGACTACAACCGCGACACCTACCGGGTCTCCTTCTTCTACGACCTCGCCAAGGCGTCCGTGCTGCGCATGGCCTTCGCCCTCGCCCATGAACTGGGCCCGCGCGGTGCGACCGCCGTCGCCCTGACACCGGGCTGGCTGCGCTCGGAGATCATGCTCGACCAGTTCGGGGTCCGCGAGGACAACTGGCGTGACGCCCTCACCCGCGTGCCCCACTTCGCCATCTCCGAGACACCCCGCTACGTCGGCCGCGCCGTCGCCGCGCTGGCCGCCGACCCGGACGTCTCCCGCCGGAACGGCGAGTCCCTCTCCAGCGGCGGCCTCGCCCAGGTCTACGGCTTCACCGACCTGGACGGCAGCCGCCCCGACGCCTGGCGCTACCTGGTCGAGGTCCAGGACGCGGGGAAACCGGCGGATGTCACCGGCTACCGGTGAACCGGAGACACGGCAGGACTCTAGGGGCGCGGGCCGGGCGTCAGCGGCCATCTCGCCGAGTGCCCCGGCGGGAGCGCCAGATCATCCCGTACGGCCGTGTAGTAGCCGTCGCGGCCGGCGCGCTGCCGCTCCAGCAGGGCCTGCCAGGCCTCGGGGTCCCGTGCCTCCGCCCGCAGGAACCGCTCCATCTCCAGCACCGTGACGATCCACGCCCGCCCCTTCTCCACGACCTCCGGGCTGCCGAGCAGGATGAGCGCCTCCCCGTGCGGCTCCCTCATGGTCTGTGCCTCGGTCAGCAGCGGTTCCGCCTCCTGCGGGGACAGCGGGTGCGGGTGCGGATCGTTGCCGAAGTGCGCCGCCAACCGGTAGTTGAGCGCCACCTGCTGCTTGAGGGCCTGCGCCCAGTCCGCGTACACCGCGAACCGACGCTCCTCCCACCGGACCGCTCGCTCCCGTCGGAAACGGGCCCGGTCACCCCGGACCACCGCCAGATACGAACCGAGCGCACCGATCACGACACCTATCAGCGCGGGGAGTTGCTGCACGAACGCGGACATGGGCGCACGCTACCTGCCGTATGGATCTTCGGGGGAGTAGCGTCGGCCCATGGCTGACACACAGCGCTTCGAGGGGTACGGAGTCCTCGTCACCGGCGGCGCCCGCGGCATCGGTGCCGCCACCGCCCGGCGGCTGGCCGAAGAAGGCGCCCGGGTCCTGCTCACCGACGTCGACCCGCGCGAGGCCGCGACGACGGCGACCGCGCTGCGTGAACAGGGGCTCGCCGTCGAGGCGTTGGCCTGTGACGTGGGCGACAGGGCCATGGTGGAGGCGGCCGTCGCCCACGCGGTCGACGCCTTCGGCACGCTCGACGTCCTGGTCAACAGCGCCGCGAGCTGCACCCCCGACACCTCGCTCTTCGAGGACGGCCCGGACGAGGCCTGGGCCCGGGACCTCGACATCACCCTCACCGGAACCTACCGCTGCTGCCGGGCCGCGCTGCCGCACCTGGTCGCCTCCGGCAGAGGCGCCATCGTGAGCATCGGCTCCGTCAACGGCTTCCAGGACTTCGGCAACCAGGCCTACAGCGCCGCCAAGGCCGGACTGGTCTCCCTCACCCGGACCCTCGCCGGCCACGCGGCGCCTCGCGGAGTCCGCGTCAACCTGGTCGTCCCCGGAACCGTCCGCACCTCGGCATGGGAGGGGCGAGAGGCCGACCTCGCGGCGCTGACCCCGCTCTACCCGCTGGGCCGCGTCGGTGAGCCGGAGGACATCGCCGCCGCCGTCGCCTTCCTCGCCTCCCGCGACGCTGCCTGGATCACCGGCACCGCGCTCACCGTCGACGGCGGGCTGACCGCGGTCCACACCGGGTTCAACGCCGTGACCCGACCACACCGCGGCACCTGACGGCGCGCACCGTGACAACCGGCGCACTGTGACGTGCCGCACTGCGAATGTCACCGTTTGGTCGTAGCGTCCTCGGGCCTACAACCGATCGCGCCGGACACCTGTCTACCTGGCAGAGATCGCACCACAGACGAGCAACGAGCGCGAAAGGCGAGGTCGGCCATGGGGGACATACGCAGACGGGGAGCCGTCGTTCTGGGCATCACCGGACTGGTGGCGCCGCTCACACTCGCACTGGGCGCCGGGTCCGCGCAGGCGTCCACGAGCTGCACCACGAGCACCGGGCCCTACCAGAAGCAGGTCGAGAAGTTCCTCGGCCTGACCGTCGACGGCAAGCAGTCCGCCGGTGACTGCAAGGCCATCAAGGCGTTCCAGACCAAGCACGGCATCACGCCGAACATCGGCTACGCCGGGTCGGTCACCTGGGGCGTGATGGATCTCATGAACAAGCAGAAGGCCGTCGGGAGCAACCCCAACAAGGACGGCAAGTGCCCGACGAACAAGGGCCGTATCGCCTGTGTGAACCTCACCCTCCAGCTCAGCTGGATCCAGGACGGCAACAAGCTCGTCTACGGCCCTGTCCCGGTCCGCACCGGCCGCAAGGGGTATGTCACCCGCACCGGGCTGAAGAAGATCTACTGGCGGGACAAGAACCACGTCTCGAACATCTACAACGTGCCCATGCCCTACAGCCAGTTCTTCGACGGCGGCCAGGCCTTCCACTCCGTCAACCTCAGCATGTGGAACCCGCCGGGCTCCCACGGCTGCGTCAACATGACCCCCACCACCGCCAAGAAGTACTGGGACCTGCTGAAGACCGGCGACGACGTCTTCGTCTACGGCCGCAAGCCGGGCACCTGAGCAGGTACCCGGCCAGGCGTCCCGCCTACTGCGGAGCGTCCCCGAAGTCCGGGATCTCCAGCCGTACCCCACCCTGCCGCGCCGACTCGTGCGCGACGATGCCCGGCAGGGTGTAGCGGGCGGCCACCCACGCGTTCACCGACGGCAGCGACCGGGTGTTCACGGCGGTCACGAAGTCGTCGACGAGGAAGTGGTGGCTGCCCTCGTGTCCGTTGTGCAGATTGTCGAACTCCCGCGGCAGCCGCGCCCGGTCGTGCACCGGCGCCGAGCCCGAGGTGAACGCGGCCCTGAGCTCCGGCGCGATGTGCTGGAGTGACGGATCGTCAGGAGACATGGTGGGCTTGGGCTCCAGCAGTTCGCTGATGTCCCGCACCCCCTTCTTGTCCTGCCACAGCGCCACCGTCGCGAGCTGCTCCATGCTCGCGTCGGTCCCGAAGAACCGGAAACGCGACTCCCGTATGTGGGACGGATAGCCGACCCTGCGGAACTCGTTCGTACGGAACGAACCGCCGCCCGCCACCTCGAAGAGCGCGGTCGCGTTGGAGAAGTCGTTGCCGAACTGGCTGACGTCCTTGTCGAAGACGCCGTCCCCGCGCTCGTCGACGACCCCGATCGCCGACACGCTCACCGCGTGCGTCTGCCAGGCGCCGAGCACCCCGCCCACCGAGTGCGTGGGGTAGAGCAGCGGGGGATAACTGGCGGTCTGCTTCCAGTTCTCGCCGCCGCTGTACTGGTACGCCTCGTAGAACCCGAGATCCATGTCGTGGACGTAGTCGCCCTCGGCGTAGAAGATCCGTCCGAAGGCCCCCTCGGCGATCTGGTTGCGGGCGTGCACGGTCGCCGGGTTGTACTGGCTGGTCTCGCCCATCATGTACGTCAGTCCGGTCGCCCTGACCGCTTCGATGATCGCGGCGATCTCGTCCGTGGTGATCGCCATCGGGACCGCGGAGTACACGTGCTTGCCCGCGTTCAGGCCTTGCAGGACCAGCGGGCCGTGGGTCCAGCGCTGGGTGAAGACGGCGACCGCGTCGACCGCCTCCGACTCCAGCATCGCCTGGTACGAGGGGAAGGTGCCGGCCAACCCCTGGGCTGCGGCGAGCTGTTCGGCCCGTTCGGGCAGCAGATCGGTGACGTAGACGTCGCCGACGCCGGGGTGGGCCTGGAACAGGGTGGCGAACTGGCCGGAGAACTGGCCCGCGCCGACGATGCCGAGAGAGAACGTCATGTAAGGCGTGTCCTTCACTGGAGAGATCACTGGGAGCGGATCAGGTTGATCCGCCCCCGCTTGTTGTGCGCGTGCCGACGGCTCGTCCTCGGCCACTTACTTTTGTTGCGAAAGAATCGAATCGTCAAGACCTCGGCGGATATCTTTCCTCCGGCTTCCCTAGCGCCCTAGAGTCGAGCTGTTGCTTTCACGGCAGAAGAAATCTCAAGAAGATCACGTAAAAAATCATGTGGGAGTCTGACCTCCATGACCACAGTTGCGGCCAGCTGGCTTCCCCTGAGCCCCGGTGAGCGCTCGGTGGCGATCGAGGTGCTCGTCCACGGTCCGCTGTCGCGCACCGAACTCGCCCGCCGCCTCGACCTGTCCGCGGGCAGCCTCACCCGGCTGACGAAACCGCTCATCGAGTCGGGTCTGCTGATCGAGGTCCCCGAGGCGGGCACCCCGGCGGAGGTGCGCCAGGGGCGCCCCTCCCAGCCGCTCGACGTCGTCGCCGAGTCCCGCTCCTTCATCGGATTCAAGATCACCGAAGAGATGGTCTACGGCGTCGTCACCACCCTCCGCAGCGATATCGTCGCCCGCCACGACCGCCCGCTCACCGGCCGGGATCCGGCACGGGTCGCCGACCTGCTCGCCGAGATGACCGACGAACTGGCCCGTGCCCACCCGCGGCCCGCCGGCATCGGCATCGGCGTCGGCGGGCTCGTCGAGGAACAGGCCGTGGTGGGGGAGTCGCCCTTTCTGGAATGGCGGGACGTGCCCCTCGCCGACCTCGTCGAGGAGCGCACCGGGCTGCCGGTGGTCGTCGAGAACGACGTCGCCGCCCTCGTCGAGGCCGAGACCTGGTTCGGAGCCGGCCGGGGCCTGGACCGCTTCGTCGTCCTCACCATCGGCGCCGGCATCGGCTACGGCCTGGTGCTGGGCGGCAAACGGATCTCCTGCGCCGAGGAGGACCGCGGGTTCGGCCGCCACTGGATCCTCGACCCCAATGGCCCGCTCACCCCCGAGGGCGAGCGCGGCAGCGCCGTCTCCCTGCTGACGATCTCCAGCATCCGCTACCAGATCCGCGCCGCCACCGGCCGCGACTGGACCTACGAGGAGATCCTCGCGCTCGCCGCGGCCGGTGAACCGATGCCCGCCCGCGTCGTCGAGGAGGCCGCGCGTGCCCTGGGCATCCTGGTCGCCCAGATCTCCAACTTCGCCATGCCGCAGAAGATCCTGCTCGCCGGCGAGGGCGTCGGGCTGATGGATGTGGCGGGCGACACGGTGCGGCGGACGATCACCGCGCAACGGCATCCGATGGCCACCCCGGTCGAACTGGAGACCAAGGTGTCCGACTTCCACGACTGGGCCCGGGGCGCCGCGGTGCTGGCGATCCAGGTGCTGGTGCTGGGAGCGGCCGAGAGCTGAACTCCCCGGCGGATCTTGACACATGGACGTGATCAGTAACACGGTCCGATATGTCTGTTTCATTCCTGATTACTCACGCTGCCTTCACGTGCGGAGCCTTATGCTTCACATCATGTCCACCACTGTTGAACCCGTCTCCGAACGCTCGGCAGCCGAGGTCAACGAGGAGATCAGGGCCCTGTGGCTCCGGTCGGGCGGGACACTGAGCGGCGAGCAGCGCGAGGAATACCAGCGCCTCGTCCTGGAGTGGGCCGCCGCGGCCCCGGAGCCGGCGCGCGCGGCCTGAGCGACCTCTGACCGAGGCCCGCCGCGCATCGTCGCGCGGGACCGGGGCACCCCGATCCGATGGGCCCCCTCCTCGCACTGGCCTCGGCCGTCTGCTACGGCATCGTCGACTTCACCGGCGGAATCCTCTCCCGCCGGGCCCCCTACACCGCCGTCACCTTCCTCGGCCAGCTCGGCGGACTCGCTCTCGCCGTCTGTGCCGCACTCCTCGTCGCCGCCGACGCCGTCCATCCCTCCGACCTCCTGTGGGGTGCCTTGTCCGGGGCGGGCAGCGCCCTCGCCATGACCTTCCTCAACCGGGGCCTGAGCCGCGGCGCCATGAGCGTGGTCGTGCCCGTCAGCGCCGTGACCGGTGTCGCCCTGTCCGTGCTGTGCGGGGTGCTCGCCCTCGGTGACCGGCCGGACATCTGGGCCTGGGTGGGGATCGTCGTGACGGTGCCCGCGCTCTGGCTCGTGTCCGCCGGCTCCGCGGACGGGACTCGGGGAGCGGGGGACGGTCTGACGGCCAGCGCCGGAGTCGCCGTGCAGTACGTCGCCCTGGGCCTGGCCCACCCCGCCGCCGGCCTGTGGCCCGTGGCCGCCGGCCGGGTGGCCGCCGTACTCCTGCTGCTGCCGGCCGTCCTGCGGTACCGGCCACCGCGCCCGCCGTGGAGGCTCACCGCCCAGGCGCTGCTGGTCGGGGCCGGCGCCGCCCTCGCCCTTATTCTCTACCTCCTCGCCGCCCAGCGGCAGTTGCTGGCGGTCGCCGTGGTCCTGGCCTCGCTCTATCCGGCCCTTCCCGTGGTCCTCGGACTGGCCCTGCTGCATGAACGGATCACCGCGCGGCAGACGGCGGGTCTGCTGGGCGCGGGGGCCGCCACGGTCCTGCTGACGCTCGGTTGACCACCCGGGAGGAGCGGAGGAGGCGCCGGCCCGCGGCCGTGCCGAAGCGGCCGGTCACCCCCAGGTCGCCGAGTAGTACCGGCGGTACTCGTTGCGGTCCTTCTCCGCCCGGAACCAGCGGGTCGCCACCAGCGCGATCAGGCTGCCACCGATGACCAGCATCCCGGGGCCGATGTTCCGCGGGTTGGTCAGCCGGGCCAGCAGGGTCTCACCTGCGACGCCCGTCGAGGGAGCCGTGGAACCGGGGGAGGTGGAGCCGGGGGCGATGGCGCTGTGCGTCGCCGACGCGGACGGCGCCGACGACGGCGAGGCGCCCTGCTGGGCGGCCGCCTGACTCGACACGATCAGCTGGACGCCGAGGGCCTGCATCGCCTTGGTCACCGGCTGGAAGAACGTCGTGCCGCCCGTGGTGCAGTCACCGCTGCCGCCCGAGGTGACGCCCAGCGCGATGCCCTCGGAGAACATCGGGCCACCGCTGTCGCCGGGTTCGGCGCACACATTGGTCTCGATCAGCCCGGTCACCGTGCCCTCGGGGTAGTTGACCGTGGCGTCGAGCCCCTTCACCTGGCCGTCGTGCAGCCCACTGGTGCTGCCGCTGCGGAACACCCGCTCCCCGACGGCCGGATCGCCCACGCCCGTGATCCGCACCCCGTTGCCGTTGCCGATCGCGACGATGTCCGCGCCCTGTCCCGCGGACCCGCTCGCGTACTGGACCAGGGAGAAGTCATTGCCGGGGAAGTTCGACTGGACGGTCTGGCCCAGCTGCTGGTTGCCCTGGTTGTCGGCGAACCAGGTGGACCCGGTGGGCCCGCAGTGCCCGGCGGTGAGGATGAAGTCGGTCGTCCCGTTGGTCACGTTGAACCCGGCCGAGCAGCGCCCGCCGGTCGACAGGATGGGCTGGGCGCCGTTCAGGCGGGTCGTGAAGGTGCCCTTGGTGCGCTCCATGCGCACATAACTCCCGATACCGGACGCCACCTTGGACATGCCGGCCCAGTCGGAGGCGGAGACGGTGGTGTCGGCCTGCACCACCACCTGGTTGGTCGTGTAGTCCATCACCCAGGCGGTTCCGGGCACCCGGGGCGCGGCACGGAGTGTGCTGGTGGCCGCCTTGAGCTCGTTCATGCTGTGGCTGACCATCTTCGGCTGGGCGCCCGCCGCCTTCACCCGGGCCGCGGCCCCGGCGTCGGTCACCGCCACGACCGTACGCCCCTGGGCGTTGAGCCAGGTGCCGGCCGTACGGGCCGTGCCGAGTTCGGAGACGAGCGAGGCCCCGGTGCCCGGGGCGCCCTGTGTGGAGCTGAACGGAAGGGCCGCCGTGCCGGACGACTCGCTCGCCATGGCGGCCTGCGTCACCATGGCACCGCCAAGGAGCAGTCCGCCGACGGCCGCCAGTCGCGTCACTCGCCGGACGATCCGTCGTCGTGCGTGCCTCATGCATGGCTCCCGAACCCGAACGCGCGGTGTCCAACACCGCGGGGCACTCCGGTCGTTGAGCGCCCTCATTCCATACGTGGCGGGAGCGGCCCGTGTTCAGCGCGCCGACGATCTTCTAACGTTTGCGGCCCACCCCGCCGTGAATGGCCACCTCGTCGGCGTCCTCGGGGTGGTCCGGCCGCCAGCGCGAGCACGAGACGACCCCCGGCTCCAGCAGGTCGAGCCCGTCGAAGAAACGCACCACGTCCTCGGGGGAGCGCTGGGTGAGCCGAGGGGTCCCGTGCTCGTTCCAGAACCGCACCGCGGCGTCCACCTCGGGCAGCCCGGGGCTCGTGATGGTGTGCGACAGGACCAGATGGCTGCCGGCCGGCAGGGCGTCCATCAACCGCCGTACGATCCCGTACGGGTCCTCGTCGTCGCCGATGAAGATGACCACCCCGAGCAGCAGCAGCGCGACCGGCCGGCTCAGGTCCAGGGTGTCGGCGGCTCGCTCCAGCAGCGCGTCGACGTTGCGCAGATCCTCGTCCAGATGGTCCGTACGGCCCTCGGGCGTGCTGGTCAGCAGGGCACGCGCATGGGCGAGGACGAGCGGGTCGTTGTCGACGTAGACGACCCGGGACTCCGGGGCCAGCCGCTGGGCGACCTCGTGGGTGTTGTCGGCCGTGGGCAGGCCCGTGCCTATGTCGAGAAACTGCCGTATCCCGGTATCGGTGACCAGGTGGCGCACGGCGCGGCCGAGGAAGAGACGGTCGGCGCGGGCGTACTCGCCGATGCCCGGGTGCAGTTCGCGGATACGGTCGCCGGCCACCCGGTCGACCTCGTAGTAGTCCCCGCCGCCAAGCCAGTAGTTCCAGATCCGGGCCGTGTGCGGGCGCAGCGTCTCGATGCGTCTGCGCAGCGCCGCGGCGGGATCTTCGGTGGCTGCCGGGTTCTCCGTCACGGGCTCAGCTCCTGAGGTGCCGGGGGGTGCGTCGGGGGCGGTGTCAACAGGCAATCTAGACGGAGCGGTTGACGTCTGCCGAGGGTACGGCGCAAGGAATGTCGTCCCCCGTCGTCCCACCGCCCCCTATCTTGTGCCCCATGAACAGGAACCCGCAGGCCACACCCGGTGCCCCCAACCCCCTGCGCACCCTCTCCCTGGAGCGGCTGCGATGTCGTACGAGCATGAAATGGCGCACCTATCCCGCCGATGTGCTGCCGCTGTGGGTGGCCGAGATGGATGTGTCCCTCGCCGAGCCCGTGGTCCGCGCCGTCACCGAGGCCCTCGCGCTCGGCGACACCGGCTACCCGGCGGGCAGCGCCTACGCCGAGGCGCTCGCGGGTTTCGCGGAGAAGCGGTGGGGATGGGACGGGCTGGCGGTCGCGCGCACGGCGATCGTGCCCGACGTCATGCTCGGCATCGTCGAGATGCTCAGGCTGGTCACCGGTCACGAGGACTCCGTGGTCGTCAACCCGCCCGTGTATCCGCCGTTCTTCCAGTTCGTCGAGCACATGGACCGGCGGATCGTCGAGGCACCGCTGGGCGCGGACCACCGCGTCGACCTCGGTGCCCTGGAGACGGCCTTCCGGCAGGCCGTGGCGGGCGGCCGCCGGGCCGCGTACCTGCTGTGCAGCCCGCACAACCCGACCGGCACCGTGCACACCGCCGACGAACTGGCCGCCGTCGCCGCGCTGGCCGCCCGCCATCGGGTACGGGTGGTCGCCGACGAGATCCACGCCCCGCTGACGGCGCCGGGCGTCGACTTCGTGCCGTACCTGAGCGTCGCGGGCGCCGAGAGCGGCCTGTCGCTGATGTCCGCCTCGAAGGCCTGGAATCTGGCGGGACTCAAGGCCGCCCTCGCGATCGCGGGCCCCGGGGCCGCCGCCGACCTCGCCCGGCTGCCCGAGGAGGTGAGCCACGGGCCGAGCCACGTCGGCGCCCTCGCCCACACCGCCGCCCTGCGCGACGGCACCTCCTGGCTCGACGCCCTGCTCACCGGCCTCGACGACAACCGGCGCCTGCTCGCCGACCTGCTCGCCCGACACCTCCCCGCGATCACCTACCGCCCGAGCGAGGCCACCTACCTGGCCTGGCTCGACTGCCGCGCGCTCGGCCTCGGCGACGACCCGGCGGACGTCTTCCTGGAGCGGGGGAGGGTGGCCCTGAACTCCGGCATCCCGTTCGGCACCGGTGGGGCGGGCCATGTACGCCTGAATCTGGCGACGTCGCCCGAGGTGATCGAGGAGGGCGTACGGCGGATGGTGGCGGCGCTGCGGTGACCCCGGCGGGCTCCTCGGGCGGCTCGGCGCCGAGGCGAGGGTCGGGAGACGCGGGTCTTCTCGCCCGCCGTTGTCCGGATCTGCTGCGGACGCCCGCCGGTGCCTAGACTTCTGGCATGGACGAAACGCCGCTGGAGAGACTGGGCGAGGGCAAGTATCTGCTGTTCACCAGTTTCCGCAAGAACGGCACCCCGGTCGCGACCCCGGTGTGGGTGGTCCGCGACGGGGACACGCTCGGTGTGTGGACCGTCGCCGACTCCTGGAAGGTGAAGCGTGTCAGGGCCCGCGGCGATGTCCTCGTCGGCCCCTGTGACATGCGGGGCAATCCGACCGGTGCCCAGCTCCCGGCCCACGCCGAGATCACCGACGAATCGACCGTGGCCCGCTACCGCACGCTGATCGGCCGCAAGTACGGCGTCGTCGGCCGTCTCACGCTCCTGGGCAGCCGACTGCGCCGGGGCGAGAAGGGGACGGTCGGCATCCGCGTGACGCTGGAGCCCTGAGACACGAACGGCCGCGCGGTCCTCCCGGTGGGGGAGGGCCGCGCGGCCGTCGTCATGGCCGTTCTAGGACGCGTCGAGCACCGTCCCGCTCAGGACCGCTCCGCCCGGCAGCGGGGTGCCGTCCTCCTGCCCCACCTGGAAGCGCACCGACTCGGCGGGCTCCGTCACCTGGTCCTGCACCGTCGGCAGCTCCACCTCCGCGCTCAGCTTCCCGGCCGGCACGCCCGCCCCGAGGGCGAGGTACCGCACCGAGGACAGCGGACGCTCCGGGTCGGGCTTCTCCCCGGAGTTGTCTTCGAGCCACTGCGGGTCCACGTCCTTGGTGGACAGCTCGGGGCCGCTGGTCACGGGCGTGACCACGAAGTACGACCAGAGATCGACATCGGCCGCCGCGGACAGGGACACCTTCCACCTCAGGGGCTGCCCCTCGGTCACCCGGTCCGCGACCGGCGTCACGGTGAGCGTCGGCATCGGGTCGTCGTTCTGGACGGTGACCCCGCCCCGGTACGACCCGACGACCGCGCCCCGCACCGCCTTGACCAGCACGTTGTTCTCGATGTCGTAGGCGAACCGCGTGTCGCCCTTCACCTGGACCGACACATCGATGTCGTGCCCGCCCGCCCGCACCGTCACCAGGTGCTGCTTCGTCTTCCCGGTGACCGGGTCGGCGACGTACACCCGCACCTGGCCGCTGCCGTGCCCGGACACCCGGACCGGAACCCGGTACGTACGGACGCCCGAGTCGCCCTCCTTGACGGTCGACCGGCCGATGTCGACCCGCGGCAGCGCGGCCTCCCGCACCGCCGGGGTCCCGGGGCGCCAGCCCCAGGCGTCCATCAGCCAGGCCTTCCCCTTCGTCGAACGAGGCGTCAGCTCAAGGGACTTGACATGCCGCAGGTCGAGACCCGCGCGGGTCGCGGCGGTCAGCGGGACGCGGACCTCGCGCGCCCAGTAGGAGGCCGTCCGGTCGCTGCCCGGCAGCCCGTCGACCTGGACGCCGCCGAGCTTCGCGCGCTTGCCGCGCGTGTCGGTGACGGACACGTCGAGGCGGGTGCCGGTGGAGTTCGGCGGCACGAACAGCCGCAGGGCGAGGTCCTTCGCACCCGACAGCCCGACCGGCGCGCCGGGGCGCACCTTCACCGCCGTGCCGGCCGACGTCCAGCTCAGCGCGACCGCGCGGCGGCCGACCTCACGCTCGGGCTCCCACTGCGCGAAGTGCGGCGAGACGCCCTTGGCGTCCTGCCCCAGGCAGGCCACATGCGTGTCCGGGTCCACGGCCGAGCACAGCCGTCCGCCGGTCACGGACATCGTGCCGTCCGGCAGGAAACCACCGGCGCGGCCCGCGCCGACGGCGTGGGTGAGCACGCGCGCGGGGTCGGCCGACGGCGCCCGCCGGCCGGAGCCGTCGAGCAGCGGACGTACCTTGTCGTCCCCGGCGACGAACAGCCGGGCCGCGGCGGCGATGTACACGCTGCCCGCCCTGTGCTGCTGGTCGGCGGTCAGACGGGTCGCGGTGCCGGGCGAGCACACCGGGTCCCGGTGGTCGGGGTCGTCGTAGAAGTCGTCGTCCGAGGGTGCCTGGGACCGGCCGGGTGTCCACTCGGTGTTGAAGAAGTTGTGGTCGGCGCCGACCACGTACACGGCACTGTGCAGAGCGCCGCCGCGGCTGACCGCGCGGGTTCCGTCGACGTACACCTCGCCCTGGAGGTCGGAGACATCGCCGTCGCAGCCCGGCAGGATCGTCGCCGACGGGACGTCCGCGACCGGGTTCTGGCCGAAGATCGTCGGTCCGATCAGGACGGTGCCGCGGATGTGCCAGCGCACGGGGCCGTGATAGCCGTCCTGCGCGGCGGGCGGTGCGTACAGGCTGTCCATCGCGGCACGGTTCACGCCCTCACCGCCGCGCGAGTGGCCCACGAGCAGGACACGGGAGAGGTCCGCCTTGGGTGCCTCGCGTACGACCGCGGGGGCCGAGGCCGGGTGGGCGGCCCAGTCGGCCCAGCGGGCCAGGTGCCGCCGGATCAGGGAGGAGCGGGCCTGGGCGCCGCCGTCCTCGGCCGCCCAGTCCTGGCCGTTGATGCCGTTGGCGGAGATGGAGACGGTCACATAGCCCTGGGAGGCGAGGAGTTGCTGGTCGCGGAGGTAACCGCGGTAGCTGGGGATCGGCTTGGTGCCGGTCGGGCAGGGCCAGTCGCCGGAGACGTCGTCGCCCTTGTAGCAGGTGGAGTGACGGCCGTGCAGGAACAGGGCGAGCGGCCGGCTGCCGGTGGCGCCCTTCGGCGCGACCACCACGGCCTTCATCTCGACGGGCTGCGGGAAGTCGGGCAGCTTCACCGGGTCGAGGTCGTACTCGCCGGTGAGGGTGCGGTACTGGCCCGGCCTGCCCGGGTCGACGGAGTTCGCGGGAAGCTGGGCGGGCGGACGCGCGGCCGCCGTGTCCCGCCGGGTGAGCGGGGCCTGCGTACGGCCCGCCCGGTCCAGCTTCCGCCCGCCGGCGCGCACTTCGAGGAACTTCAACTCCCGTGCCGTCCGGCCCTGTTCGAGGGCCAGGCGGAAGGTGCGCCCGTCCTTGGCGGGGGTCGGGTGGCCGAGCAGCCGGTCGCCGGCGTAGAAGTCGACCCGGGCGTCGCCCATCGGCACAGGAGCGGTCGAGCGCCAGACCAGCCGGCGCCCCGCGCCCTCGCCGGTGATCCGCCAGCCCGGTGGCAGCGTTCCGTCGCCGTCCGCCACCGCCGTGTGCGGTAGGGCACCGGGCGGCTGCGCCGCCTGTGCCAGTCCTGGCGATCCCCCCGCCACCGCCAGTACCGCCGCAGCGGTCACCCATATTCGCCGGGCAAGGAACAAGGTTCCCCTCCTCAAGTACCGATTCCGGGCTCCCTGTTGGTCGGGCAGGGGCCCCTCACGACTGAGAGGACGGGAGAGGGATGTTGTGGGTTGCCTGTGACGGGTGAGGTGATCGACGGACTGAGGGGTGGTCAGGTCCAGGCGCGGAAGGGCTCGTCGACCAGCTGGAACACCGGCTCACCACGGACCGGGTCCTTGACCATGGACAGGCGTACCCGGTCGCCGCTGTGAATGCCGATCGGCGGACCCATCACCCGGCCGCGGACCACGAAGCCCTCGGCCATCTCCACCATCGACACATTGCGCGCGGCGGGGGTGTTGCGGTGCACCGTGGTTGAGTGGCGGACCGTGCCCGTGCCCTCGCTGCGCTCGGTCCTCAGGTCGCTGCCCTGGCAGACCGGGCACAGCAGCCGGTGGTACATGGCGGTGCCGCACCAGGTGCAGCGCTGGAAGAGGATGCCGTCCGAGTCCCTGGCCGCGGGCTCGAGCACGCCCGTCGCGGAGCCGCCTGTCTGACGAACGACGCTTCCTGAGTGGTGGTACACGCTGGTCAACTCCCTGCGCTCGGCCGGAATCCCACGTGCGCGGTTCGCCGTGCCACCGTGCACGACCACAATGTATGGCACTGAGTGTCATGCGTAAAGGTACTGCGTACCCTCAAATATCTCCGGTCCTGTCCGCGGTTCTGTCTCCGCCCCCCGACTTCGACCTCGGGCCGGGCAGGGCCTTCACTCCCCGTCGAGCGCGCCCTCGATCTCCTGGACCACGCGCCACAGCGGCGCGCCCCGCCGGGAGACGATCACCACCACGTCCTCCGGTTCCTCCGCCTCGCACGGCGCGGGAGGCCTGGCGAAGGCCTGCTGCACAAACCCGAGGGCGTGGTCCAGCGCCGCGCTCGCGTCGCCCTGTCCGTCGGAACGCAGCCAGGAACGCAGCGCGTTGTTGTGGGCCGCCGCCACGGCCGCCGCGATCACGTCGGACCGCAGCGTCCCGTCCTCACGGCCGGCGAGACGGCCGCGCAGATAGTCGGCGAAGGCGCGCTCGTAGCGCCACACCACCGAGAGCTCGTAGGCCCGCAACCCGGGCACCTTCCTGGTCAGGCGATAACGCTGCACCGAGAACGTCGGGTTCTCCGTGTACATCCGCAGCACCATCCGCACCGCGTCGCACACCCGCTGCACCGGTTCGTCGTCGCTGCTTTCCTCCAGGAACGCCGTCATGTCGGCGAGGCACCGCTCGTGGTCGGGGAAGACCACGTCCTCCTTGGACGGGAAGTACCGGAAGAACGACCGCCGCCCGACACCGGCCAGCGCCACGATGTCGTCGACGGTCGTCTGCTCGTAACCGCGTTCCAGGAACAGCTGGAACGCCGCCGCCACCAGGGCTTCGCGCATGGTCGGCTTCACGGCCGCCGGCTCCGTCTTCATGGACGGAAAGTAGCATTCACGGAGATCCGATGGCACTCAGTGCTCCATCGGTGGGGAACTCAGTGCTTTTCATCGCCTCGGCCGGTGAGAACCACCGCCTTCCTGAACTGCCGGGCGTGCGGCCGCGTATCACTCCTCGGGGAACGGCGGAGAGACCCGCCATGGGACGGAAGGAGAGCACTGTGGCCACGCCGCCGGCATCCGGGTCATCGCAGGACCGAGCGCCGCTGGAACCCATCGTCGTACTGCGCCCGCGCCGCACCGACGCCCTCGCCGAGCTCTTCAAGGAGATGGAGCAGGGCAGGGCCGATCTGGAGACGGTCGCCGTGCCCGACCCGTACTCCTGGGACGAGGGCGAGACGCAGGAACTCCCGCCCGTGCGCACCGGCGCCGGCGCCCAGCCCCGTGAGGTCGGCCGCTTCGGCTTCGGACCCGGGCTGCGTCGCGCCGCCGTCACCGTCGCCGTCGCCGCGGCCGCCCTCGTCGGCTTCGGTGGCGCACTCCTGCTGGCGGAGAAGAACGGCGAGGCCGCCGCTGACACGCCCCGCCCCTCGGCCTCGGCCTCGGCCGAGCCCACGCCGACGGCCTCCGCACCGGTCGCCGACGACCCCGACGGGGCGGGCACCCTCCGGGAGGGCGACAGCGGCGCCGCAGTCACCGACCTGCAGAAACGCCTGCTGCGTATCCCGGACGTCTACACCGGCGGCTCCACCGACGGCACCTACGACGCCACCCTCGAGGCGGCCGTCGCCCGCTTCCAGCTCTGGTACGGCATCAGAGGCGACGAGACCGGTGTCTACGGCAACGACACCCGGCAGGCCCTGGAGTCCCGGACGGCGTCCGGCACGGGCTGACACCGCCGCCCGGCGTCGGCACCGCGTCGGGAGAGCCGGTGCTACTGCGGGTCCACCGGCACCCTGATGTCCACCACGCACACGTCGTCCCGCCGCTCGCCCTCCAGCATCCCCACCAGCAGCGGGCCCAGGGAGCCGGGCTCGTCGGAGTGGTGGGCCAGGACGGCCTCGGCGAGGCGCTTCAGGCCCCGGTCGATCCCCTCTCCGGGCCGCTCGACCAGGCCGTCGGTGTAGAGGAGGACACGGTCGCCCGGCCGGAGAAGGCACTCGGCCTCCTGGAACTCGGGTGTGCTGCTCGCCCCGAGCAGCATGCCGCCGGGCCGGTCGAGGTAGCGCACCTGTCCGTCCCGCAGCAGCAGCGGCGGCGGATGACCGGCCTGCGCCCAGGCCAGCCTGCGCTCGGTGGGGTGGTAGCGGGCGAGGACCATGGTCGCGGTGCCGTGGGAGTCGCGGGTGGTGTGCAGCAACAGCGTGTTGAGACGGGCGAGCGCCCCGGTCAGGGAGGAGCCGGTGATGACCATGCCCTTGGCGGTGAAGCGGAGCTGGGCCATCGTGGCCACCGCCTCGATGCCGTGCCCGGCGACGTCGCCGACGACGAACAGGGCCTCCTCGCCGGGCAGTTCGATGGCGCTGAACCAGTCGCCGCCCACATGGATGCCCGACTGGGCGGGCAGATAGGCGACTTCGACCCGCAGCCCGGCCAGGGTCACGGGCCGGGTCGGCAGCGGCAGCAGCGCGTGCTGCAGCCGGCCGGCCAGGGTCCGTTCGGCGAGCAGCACGTCGTGCTGGGTCAGGATGGCGCGCTCGCTCTCGACCAGGGCGAGTTCCGCGCTGCGCTGCGCGGTGAGGTCCTGGATGACGCCGTGCACCTCGACGGGTGTGCCGTGGGAGTCCGGCACCGTCTCGGCGACGACCCGCAGATGCCGCAGACCGCCGGCGGTGCGGACCCGGAAGGGCACGTCGATCGTCCGCCCGTCGCGCAGCAGTTGTGAGACGGCGTGGGAGAGCGCGGCCATGTCCTCGGGCAGCGCCAGGCCGGGGAGTTCGGCGAGGCCGACCGGACCCTGCTCCGGGTCCCGGCCGAACAGGGCGTAGATGTGCGAGGACCAGATCACCTCGTGGGTGAGCAGGTTCCAGCTGGCCCAGCCCAGGCTGCCCAGCCGCTGCAGGTCGGCGAGGCGTTGTTCCTGCCGGTCCGAGGAGCCGTGCCGCACCCAGGTGAGGACCAGGCCGTCGCCCAGCCGGGTCGCCCGCACCGAGTAGGTGGCCAGCTCGGCGACACCGTCCACGACCTCCTGGTGGGCGAAGCGCTCGCTCTCGTACGGCTCCCCGATCATGAGGGTCCGCAGCAGTCCGGCCCGCAGCCCCGGCTCGGCCGCCAGGTCAGGACAGCAGTCCCTGAAGGTCCGGCCGACCGGCTCGCGCCCGGCTCGGGCGACGACGTCGGCGGCCTGTGCGGTCGCGGCGGCGACGCGGTAGTCCTGGTGGGCGGCCGTCGTTCCGGACAGCGGGGTGAGCAGCATGGCCACACCCGGCAGCGCGTCGAAGACGGCCTGCACGTCTTCCGTGGTGGAGTCGGTGATCGACTCGGGGCGGGCGTCGAACGCGCGCAGCCGGCCCGCGCAGAGCCGGACCATCTCCTGCAGATGGGCCCGCTCGCCGGGGGTGAACGGACCGGGGCGGCCGCGCATGACGCCGACGCACACCTGGGTCGTGCCGCCCGGGACGGTCCTGTGCCCGGGTGCCGTCCCGGGGACGGGCACGGGCAGCCAGGCGCGGGACTGCCAGCGGTCGGGCGGGTCACCGATCAGCAGGTACCGCTTGCGGTCCTGCTCCGAGTCCTCCAGCCAGCGCGGCTCGCCCGCGCGCAGGGCGTCCAGCGCCGCGATCCCGCTCAGCGGCGGTACGTGGTGCCACTGGGTGGCCAGGGTGTCGTCGATGCCCGCGTGCCCGATCAGGTCGAGCCCGCCGGTGGGCAGCCACGCGTAGAGCATGATCGCGTCGGCCTCGACCTCCGGCGCCAGGTTCTCCCGCAGGCACCGGGCGAGCTCCTGAGGGGTGGTGACGGCGACGAGTTCCCGGGCGAGGGCGGCGAGTGCGGCGGCGCTGCGGGAGTCCGCGGCGGCGGTGCCGCGGGGGGACGGTGCGGTGGACTCGGCGGCGTCCGTGCGCGCCTCGGGGGCGCCGGGCGGCGGCGCGAGAGCGCCGAGGGTGATCCAGCACTCTTCCAGGAGGGTGCGGCCACCGGCCTCGGCGCGCCGGCGCAGTTCTTCCTCGGCCGTGTCCGGGGAGCAGCCCGTCAGTGCCATCACCGCGCCCCTGGCCCGCTCCAGGACGGCCGACATCGCCGCCAGGTCCCGCAAGCGGTCCATCTCGGCACGCTGCCTGGCGACGATCTTGGCCAGCGCGACCGTGTCCGGTGCGACACGGGACTCCGGCGGCGTGGCGGGCTCACTCGTCACGCGACGAGCATTGCACACAAGGCCCGGTCCGATCGCGGTCTTGTCCGTGCGGGCTTCACTCGAAAGAGAGCGGTCCGGTGGCCGGGGTGTACACACCGGTCCACACACGTCGATCACTCCTGGCGCGGCGGGTACAGCCACAGCCGCAGCAGCCTGCTCAGCAGCGGCATGACCAGATAGGTGAGCAGCGGCACCAGCACCACCGGGAAGACCGCCGCGCGCAGCGGCAGCGGCCAGGCGGCGGTGCGGGGTGTCAACAGCGACTGGATCACCAGCGTGATCGGGTAGACGCCGAGGAACGTGGTCAGGACCATCTTCCAGCGCGGCGGGGACTTCACGGTCGTGCCGGGGAGTGCGAACCAGGTCTCCATGCCGCTCGTCGACTGCCGTTCGCTGCCGACCTCGGAGGCGACGTCCTCGATGCGCGCGTGCCACCGGGCCCGCTCCTCGGACTCCAGCCACCGGGTCAACCGGTGCGGATCGGACCAGCGAAGGACCGCGTGGAACCGGTGGCCGTCCTCGGGATGCAGCCAGGAGACGCCCTCGTTGCCGGGGAAGCGGCGGGCGCATCGGGTGATCCCGTGCGTCCACTCCTCGAACTCCCGCTCCCGGCCGGGCCGTACCTGCCAGGTGAGCACGGTGGTCACCGGTTCGTCCCTGCGCAGCTGGGTGGTGCTCATGCTCACCACGTGTGCCACGCCTGGCACGGATCATGCGTCCCGTGCCGCGACCGGGGTCAGCGCCCCGACTCCACCAGCGCCCGGGTGACCGCGCGGACACTGCGCGCGATGTGCTGGAGCTGCAGCACCTCCGCCGCGTACAGCTTGATCGTGTGCTCGATCACCGACTCGGGCATGCCGATGCCGGGCAGGTCGGCGCGAGCGGTCTGCAGGGCGGTGCGGGCGACCCGGATCTCGTGCTGGACCTGGATCTGCGCATGGCGGGCGAGCAGCACGGGGTGGCGGATGAACGCCGGGTAGCTGGCGTAACGCGCCGGAACCAGCTCGCGCAGCCACTTGGTCGCCGAGCGCTCCCAGTCGTAGGAACCGGGCTGCTTGACCTGGCACGGCCAGTCCGGGCTGAGGCGCGTGGTCGTCAGTTGCATGGGCATCGCTTCCGGTGTGCGGCGTCGTCAGGGTGATCCGACGGGTGCGGGCGGCCCCGGTCTAGGGGATGACCGGGGCCGCCACGGACCTCGCAGGGGCGAGGCCCGCCCCGGACACCTCCGGCGCCGACGCGGGTAGGAGACGGCGGCTTTCGGGTGTCCGGGTGACGCGTGAGAAGTATTTATATATGCCGTCTGCTTTGCAAGGCGTATGAAAACATTCATGCGCGAAATGTTGTGAAAGGTCCCTTTGTAATGAGCGAAAAGGGGAGTGGGGGGTGTTGCGGCGAGCGTCCGCGTCAGTCGCGAAGGAAGAACTGGTGCTGGTCGGAGATCTGCTCGTACTCCTCGAGCCGGGCCTGGGTGCGCTCCGGATCGGCGTCGGTCATGGCCTGCAGCAGCGCGGCGGCGATCACCCCGGGCGCGGCGTAGGAGTCGAACACCAGCCGGGAGCCGGTGCCGGTGGCGAAGACGACGTCGGCCTCGTCGGCCACCGGACCGAGCGCCAGGTCCGTCACCAGCGCGACCTGCAGACCGGCGCTGCGCGCGACCCGTACGGCGGTCAGCGTCTCCTGGGCGTGCCGGGGCATCGAGAACGCCAGCACCCAGGTGCCGCCCGCCTCCCGCGACTGCAGCAGCGCGTCGTAGGCGACGCTGCCGCCCCGGGTCACCAGCCGCACATCGGGATGGATACGGCGCGCGGCGTAGGCGAAGTACTCGGCGAGCGAGACCGAGATACGCAGCCCGAGAACCGTCAGCGGAGTGGACGCGGCCAGCTTGCGCCCGAGGTCGATGAGCTGGTCGGGGTCGGCGAAGTCGCGGCGCAGGTTCTCCAGGTTCTCGATCTCGGCGTCCACCGCGGCCTGCAGTTCGTTGCTGCCGTTCTCCTCGGTGGCGCCCGGCCCGCTCGCGAGGGTGCCCAGCGCGATCGACTGGAGCTTCTCGCGCAGCGCGGGGTAGCCGCTGAAGCCGACGGCGGCGGCGAAGCGGGTCACCGACGGCTGGCTGACGCCGACCCGTTCGGCGAGATCGGTGATCGAGAGGAACGCCGCCTCGGTGATGTGCTCGATCAGGTACTGGGCGATGCGCCGCTGGCCGGGGGAGAGCCGGGGTCGGTCGAAGAGGGTTCTGAGCTGGGACGCCGGAGCGGCCTCGGCTTCCGGTGCGGTCCTGCCCGAGGTGATCGCGGATGCCTGTGCGCGTGCCTGTTGCGGCGATGGCACCGGTGCGCCTCCTTTGTCTCCCACAGTGCTTCAACATAGCTCACGGGCCGTCGTGACCAGGGCTTGTACGAGGTAAGAGCGGCCCGGCGGACGCGTGCCGGGACCGCTCGCCGTGGGCTGGTGTCAGCGGCGGTAGAGGGTGATCGAATGACCGACCTCGTCGATCGGGTGACTGCTGTCGATCAGTTCGGCCAGCCTGCCACGCGCCTTGGCCACCGCCGAGTCCGACACGACCAGCAGCCCGTGCACCTGACGCGGCGCCACCTCGCGCGGGTCGGACGCCTCGATGCCGTAGTACGAGGGCACCCCGCTGCCCTTGTACACCAGCCACACCCGCTCCCCCCGGTACCGCTCCCGGAGCCGGTCGGCGAGCCGCCCCAGGTCCTGGCCCCAGTCCACGTTGGAGTCGTGCAGCCGCAGATGCGTCCTGGCCGGACCGCCGAACGCCTCGTTGGAGTACGGCAGATAGTAGGGGTACGTCCGCACCGAACTGACCGCGACGAACAGCACCAGAGCTGCCGTCACGAGCGGCGCCCACCGCCACCGCGCCGCGAGCACACAGCCGGCGGCCACCGCCAGGAACATCGGCACGAAGATGGCGTACCGGGTGCCGAAGTCCCGCGACCCGGTCATCGCGGCGGCCAGCAATACGGCGGTGGGCAGCAGCACATAGGGCGCGGCCGGCCGCAGCCGTCGTAGCGCCACCATCACCACGGCACCGGCGATCCACAGCGCGAGCATGCCCAGCGGTGTCTTCACCAGCAGCGCGGCCGGCAGGTAGTACCAGCGGGACCCGGTGTACAGATGCCCGAACAGGAAGCCCTGCCAGGGGTAGTTCTCCAGGCCGAACTGGATGCGCATCCCGTCCCGGTACGAGGCCGGCAACGGCAGCAGCCGCACCAGCAGCCCCTTGAGCCCGTGCACGGTGGGCACCGGCTGATGGGGCTCGGGCGTCCACCGCAGCCGCGGATCGACCACCAGATACGACGGCCACACGACGGCCACCGCGACCACCGCCACGACGGCGGCGCTCGCCGCGGACCGCGCCGGCGCCGTGCGTCGGTGCTCGGTCCCGGACCGCCACACCGACCACGCGCCCAGCGCCATCAGCACCGGCACGACCGGCAGCACGCTCATCTTGGTGGCCAGGCCCGCCCCGAGCGCCAGACCGCCCAGCGGCACATACAGCCGGGGCCGCCGCCGGGCCCGCCACAGCAGCCAGGCCGACGTCAGCACGAAGCCCGCGGCCGGCACGTCCAGGGTGGCCAGTGAGCCGTGCGCGATGACGTCGGGGGAGAAGGCGTACAGGGCCAGGGCCGCCAACCCGGCTCTGACGCCCGCGAGTTCACGGGCGAAGGCGAACACCACGAGCCCGAACAGCAGGGTGAGCGCGATCATCGGCAGCCGGGCCCAGAACATCAGCCGCCACGGGTCGTTGCCCGACGTGTACAGCAGATGTTCCCCGAAGCGGCTCTGGTCGCCCCGGTAGGAGGTGTCGACGTGCGGATCGGCGATCGCCACCCCGACCGCGATCACCAGCTTGCCCAGCGGCGGGTGCTCGGGGTTGAAGCGGACCCGGTGCTCGTGCAGATAGTCGGCGGCCGTGGCGACGTAGATCGGTTCGTCGATCGTCGGTGTCTGCTGCACCGCGGTGGTGATCATCGCCGCGGCCATCTGGGCGAGCAGCACACACACCAGCAGCGGCACCAGCCACCGGCGGCGGGGGCGCGCCGACCGCCCGGCGGCCGACGCCCGCGGTGGCGGGTGTTCCTCGTCGTCGCGTGTGCCCGGCTCGAGGACCGAGTGCTGTTCGTGCGCCATCATCCGCCCCGCGGTGACACCGGCCGCGAGGGGGCGGGAGCGGTACGGGCCCATCCCATGGGCCCTACTTTCGCACCGGCTCCCGCCCCTCGGGCGTCATCGCTTCAGGAGTCGTACCGACAGACCTTCCGCCGTGTAGACGGGTACGGCCCGCAGCCGGTCGGAGTTCAGCTCCACGCTGTCGAAACGGCCGCGGAGCTGCGGGGCCGACAGGACGCGCACCGTGCTGCCCGCCGCCGGCGGCCTGTCGGCGTCCAGCTGGAGGGAGAGCACACTGCCCGCGCCCAGCAGCACCCGCCGGGTGACCTCCAGGACCGGCTCGTGGCCCGAGCGCAGCGTCAGCTCCAGACCGCCGGACTCCTGGGAGTACACACCGTGCACCTTGACGGACTGCGGCACCCGCAGTGTCGCGCCGGACACCCGGACATCGCCGTGGCCCAGCGCGTGCGACGAGGCGGCGACCAGGGTGCCGCCCTTCACCACGGTGCCGCCCGTGTACTTGTTGTGGCCGGTCAGGGTGAGCGTGCCGGAGCCCTGCTTGGTCAGCCCGCCGTCGCCGTCGATGTCGTTGCGCCAGCTGTCGGCCGCGCCGAAGCCGCCCGCGGACGCGTCCAGCGTCACGGTCACATCGGAGTCGAAGGCGCCGTAGCCGTCCGCCGCGGCGAACAGGTTGAGCCGCCCCCACTGCTCGAAGCCGTCCAGCAGCACGTACCCGGACGGCAGGGCCGTGGTCCGCAGCACCTCGCGGCGCTGGTCCGCGTCCAGGTAGGGAAGCCGGGTCTCCAGCAGCACCTCGGCGCCCTTCGGCACCGTCAGCGGCTCACTGCGGCCCTTGCGGGTGAGCACATAGGTCAGCCGGGGTCCGACCGCGCAGGCGTTGGCGTCGCGGTCGGCGTAGGCGTCGCTCGCGTCGGAGTGCGCGTAGGCGAACAGCGTGTCGGCCGTGGTGCCCGTCTGCTGGGTGAAGTACGCCAGCGCCTGCGCGCGGGCGGCGGCCTTGAGGCCGGCGTTGGCCGGGTCGGCCAGGGTGGCGGCGGCGAGGGCGGTGGCCATGATGCGGCCGCCCATCACGTCGACCGTGGAGTGCATGCCCGCCATGATCCTGGTGTGGCTCAGCTCGAGGGCGCGCGTCACCAGCTCCTGGAAGCGCTCCGGCACGGCGTAGGCGTAGGCGAGACCGGCCAGGTGGAAGGCGTTGGTGTGGCCGCTGGGGAAGCCGCCGTCGTCCGTGGGGGAGGTGCTGCGCTGGCGCAGCAGCTGGGGCGCGACGACGACCTTCGAGTCGTAGACGGGGTAGCCGAGCGCGTCGGTCCTCCCGGTGTCGACGACCTCACTGTCCTCGTTCATGCGCCAGGGGCGCGGGTACTGGTAGGCGTACTTCGACGGGTTGCCCGACGCCCAGTTGCCGCGCAGGGTGTCGACCAGCTCGGCCACCTTGCCCAGCGCCGAGTCGTGCGAGCCGGCGCCGAGCGCGGAGCCGGCCGGGGCGTCCGCGGGCACGGCGTCGTCGATCTTCGTGGGCGGTGTGCCGTCGGGGGCGCTGGTGATCGAGGTGACGGCCTTGGCGCCCGCCTTGTACAGGCCGGCCAGCGGACCCAGGCCCCCGATCATCGCGTAGCTCTGGTGCTGGCGGTCGTACAGGAACGCCTCCTTCGCCTGGGCCTCGGTGCGGGCGCCGGTGAGGCGGATGCTGTAGCGCACGTTGGCGCGCAGCACCTCGGGCAGCAGCGGGGCGCCGGTGTTCCAGGCGCCGCCCGTCTTCCAGATCTGCGCGAAGCCGCCGAGGACGCGGACCACCGCGTTGGTCTCGGGCGTCAGGTTCGTCGGGAGGTTGGTCCTGTAGTCGTCGACGAACGCGGCGGGGCCGGTGGCCGCCTTGGCGTCGGCGGCGCCCAGCCAGGAGGCGAAGGTGGGCGCGGCCAGTACCCCGGCCGTGGCGCCCAGGGAGGTCTTGAGGAAACCCCGTCTGCCGACGGCGAGACGGCCGTCCGTCGAGGGAGTGCGGTGCCCGGCGGATGACGGCATGCGTATGCCTCTCTTCAGTTCTGCGGCCGTGCGGCCGTAGGGGGTGACGTGGCTTGCGCTGAGGAGGGACCCGTGGACGGCCGGTGGAGCCGTCCGAGTCGACCGATGCGTAGTGCGAAGATCTACGGCCGGGTTGTGTCCCGGTGGTGTGGGTCGTGCGACAAGGACCTGTCGTGCGGGTGAACGCGGTGTCAGCCGGGGCGCTGGCCGCCCATGCTGTCGTAGAACGGGGTGCCGGGAGAGACGTCCGACGGCTTGACCGGGTGTCCTGCCGCGCCGGAGGCGTAGAGGGCGGCCACCAGGGAGAGGGTGCGCCGGGACTCGGCCAGCTGCACGGGAGGCGGGGTGCCGTCGCGCAGGCTGGTGAGCACCTTCGCGAACTGCTCCCGGTGTCCGCTGCGGGAGTCCACCGCGGACGCGGTGTCCCGCGCGCCGGCCATGGCGGCCCGCCACTCGGTGAGCACGTGGTCGTACCCGGGCGCCGGGGTCACCCGCCAGTCCTCGTCCCGGTAGCCGTACAGATGGGTGACCTCGACGGTGGCGTACTCGAAGTCGTAGCGCAGATACGACTCCTGACGCGGCGAGAGGGAGCTGTTCACCACGGAGGCCAAGGCGCCGTCGGCGAACGACACATGCGCCATCGAGACGTCCTCGGTCTGGGTGCGGCGCGCCTGCGTCCGGGTGATGGCCTGCACCTCGGTCCAGTCGCCGAGCAGGTCCAGCATCATGTCCATCTGGTGGATGCCGAGCCCCATGGTGGGGCCGCCGCCCTCGGTGTCCCAACGGCCGCGCCAGGGCACGTCGAAGTACGACTGGTCGCGGAACCACGTGGTGTGGCAGACCGCCAGCAGCGGGCGGCCCAGTACGCCCGAGGAGGCCAGCGCCTTGAGCGCGGCCTGGCCGCGGCCGAACCGGTGCTGGAACACCGTGGCGAACCACGGCGGCCCGCTCGCGGCGGCCGCGATCTCGTCGAACTCCCTGAGCGACAGCGCGGGGGGCTTCTCCACCAGCACGCTGGCCCCGGAGCGCAGACAGGCCAGGGCCTGGTCGCGGTGGAGCCCGGGAGGCGTGCACAGATACACCAGGTCGGGGTGGGAGCGCTCCAGCAGTGCGTCGAGGTCGTCGTAGCCGGCCGGCGCCCCGTGCTTGGCCAGGAAGGCGTCCAGCCGGGTGCGGTCGGTGTCCGCCGCGGCCACGATCCGCGCGCGCACCGGGCCCTGGGAGGTGAGCGCGGCGGCGTGGTCCATGGCGACGTCGCCGGTGCCGACGACCGCTATCCGTATCTCTTCGTCCGTCACTGGTGCTCCATCTGGTTCAGCTGGTGGGGGGCAGGTGGGGCGGTTCCCGGCCCGGGAGGTCATACGAGGTAGGTCGCGGAACGGGCGTGCTCGATCGTCAGCGCGCTGACCCCGGTGATCGCCGCGTCGAAGCCCAGCTCGCTCACCGCGATCCGCGGCACCCAGGGGATCCGGCCGACCAGGCGTCTGGTCAGCTGCTCGGCCGACTCCTCGCTGTACTGGGCGAACGCTCCGGCCAGGGCGATGACCTGGGGCGAGAGCACGACCGAGGTGGCGACGAGGGCGAGGGCGATCAAGTCGAAGAACTCGTCGCGGGCCCGCTCGGCCTCGCTGTCGCCCGCGCGGCAGCTGGCCATCATCGCGCGGAACGCGGGACCGACGCGCTTGCCGTGCAGGCCCTCGCGCGCGGCGAACGGCTGCACCTGCGCGGCCAGGGTCGAGTCGACGTCGCCCTGTTCCGTGAAGTACCGGGAGAAGGACGCGCTGGAGGTCAGCAGGAAACCGATCTCGCCCGCGGCCGACCGGTGGCCCCGGTGCAGCCGCGCCTCGTTGATGATGCCCGCGCCGAGTCTGGCGCCGAGGACGAGGGCGACGGCGCTGCCCGCGCCCGCCAGGGCGCCGCTGGTCCACTCGCCGTAGGCCGTCGCGTTGGCGTCGTTCTCGACGAGGATCGGCAGCCCGCTGCGGGCCGAGACGATGTCGGCCAGGGGCACCTCCTGCCAGTCGAGCTCGACCGCCTTGGTCACGACCCCCTCGTGCACGATGCCGGGCACCGTGATGCCGACGGCGACGATCGGCGCGGTCACGCCGGTGTCGGCCGAGGTCAGCCGGTCGACGAGCCGCAGCAGCCCGTCGATGCGCGCGGCGCCCGCGTCCTGGCCCTCCAGGGCGAAGGTGTGGCTCTCCTCGTGGAGGGTGGTTCCGCCGAGGTCGACCAGACGGCCGCGGGCTGTGTACTCGGTGACGTCGACTGCCATGATGGCCCGGGCCGAGGACGCGAAGCGCAGCAGCGTCGTGGGCCTGCCGACCGACTGGCGCACCTGTCCCGCGGCCTCGACCGCGCCCTCCTCCATGAGGGCGGAGCAGAGCCGCTCGATGGTCGCCGAGCCGAGTCCGGTGCGCTGCTGGATGTCTCGCCGGGACAGGGGTCCGTGTTCCCGGAGAACGTCCAGTATCGCGGTCCGGTTGATCTCGGTGACATGCCGAGTTGTCGCTGTACGCGGCGCCCGTCGGTTCACAACCCTCCCCCACTAATCCATCGGACTGAGGATAAGTCCCGTCCGCAAGTCTTCGCTGGCTGACCGGGAGATTACCAGTCTCCTCCCGATTGCCAAGGGAGCCAAGGGTCTCGGATCAGCAACGGGGCGCGATAAACCTTGTGGGTAATCAATCGCAGTGATAGGAAACGGGCACTGCTACTTCAGCGGCCGGCGCCGTGCTCCGTCCGCTACGACGAAAAGGGGTCGAAGATGACCTTTGTGGGTGTGCGGCGCTCCCGCCGGCTCGGCCGCGGCGGTATGCGCCGCGTGCTTCCCCTCGCTGCCGTGGCTTCGGCAGGTGCCCTCCTGCTCACCGCCTGCGGCGGGTCGGGGTCCGGCTCGGGCGGGAACTCCAAGTCGCTGACGTTCTGGATCTCCACGGTTCCGGGACAGGACGCGGGCTGGAAGAAGCTGGTCGCGCAGTACAAGAAGGAAGAGGGCGTCAGCGTCAAGCTCGTCAACATTCCCTACGACGGCTACACCACGAAGCTCCACAACGGCGCGCAGGCGAACTCCCTGCCCGACGTGGCGGCCGTGCCGGCGCTGGACCCGATCTGGTCGAACAAGCTGATCGACCTCAGCTCCATCGCCAACAACAAGAGCTACAACATCAACAGCAACTTCCTCGCCAAGGACTCCTCCGGGAAGGTGCTGTCCATCCCCTCGGACGTCACCGCCTCCGGCCTGTTCATCAACGAGTCGCTGTTCAAGAAGGCGAACGTCTCCTTCCCGACCTCGCCGGACAAGACCTGGACGTGGACCGACTTCATCGCGGCGGCCAACAAGGTCCGCGAGAAGACCGGCGCCAAGTACTCCCTGGCGTTCGACCAGTCGCCCTCGCGGCTGCGCGCCATGGTGTACGAGATGGGCGGCCAGTACGTCCACGCCGACTCCTCCGGCAAGTTCTCGGTGGACGACGCGACGAAGAAGGCCGTGAACACCTTCGTCGGCTGGAACGACGACAAGACCATGCCCAAGTCGGTGTGGACCAGCGGCGCCGACCCGTCCGCCATGTTCCAGAGCGGTGACGTCGTCGCCTACTGGTCCGGCGTCTGGCAGGTCGCCTCCTTCGCGGAGAGCATCAAGAAGTTCGACTGGGCGAGCGTCCCGACCCCCGCCCAGCCGGTGCAGGCCAGTGACGTCAACAGCGGTGGCATGATGGTCGGCTTCAACAACAACGGTGCCGCGGCCACCGCCGCGAAGAAGTTCATGAACTGGATCTACGACCCGAAGCAGTACACCGAGCTGGTGGAGTCCTCCGGGTTCCTTCCGGTCGAGAGCGGTCTGAACCCGAAGTACCCCTTCACCTCCCCGGCGGCGCAGGCGGCGTTCAAGCTGTACAACCAGGAGATCCCGCTCTACGCCCCGATCTCGGGCTACTTCAACAACGCCCAGACGGAGTGGGTGCTGAAGGGCAAGAGCCTCACCGAGGACCCGACCAAGACGGAACTCGGCAAGGCGATCAACGGCCAGCAGTCGGCCGACAAGGCCCTGGAGAACATCGTGGCCGGCTACAACCAGCAGGTCGGCGGGGGCTCGTAGGCCAGTGGGCCGGGCGGCGGATCACGACTCCGCCGCCCGGCCTCACGCGCGCCCGCGTGACGCGGGGCTGAGGGCGTGAGCCCACAGGAATCCATTCCACCAGCACGGAGTCAGGAAGATGACAAAACGCGCCTCGGCCGTCGCCGCGAGCCCGCCCAGGAGACGCAGTAAGTACACCCTTGCGCCGCTCGTCCTCATCGCGGCCAACGTCGTGCTCTTCGGGCTGTTCTTCGTGTGGCCGGCGGTGATCGGGCTCGTCTACTCGTTCACGAACTACACGGGTGTGGGGGCGTTCCAGTTCATCGGACTGGACAACTACCACAACCTGTTCGGGGACTCCACGTTCTACGACGCCCTGAGCCGGACGCTGCTGTACGCCGTGCTCTTCGTACCGCTGAACTTCGCGGTCTCGCTGCTCGCCGCGAACCTGGTGGTCAGCAAGCACGCCAAGGGCTCGTCGGTCGCCCGCGTCATCTTCTTCATCCCGTGGCTGCTGTCGCCCATCGTCGTGGGTGTCCTGTGGCGCTGGATGTTCGGTGAGAACTTCGGACTGGTCAACTACGTCATCGAGAAGTTCGGCGGAAGCGCCGTTCCGTGGCAGTCGAACGCGGACCTGTCGCTGCTCGTGGTGGTGATGGCGGCCGCCTGGGCCTGGACGGGTTTCACGATGCTGCTGTTCATCGCGGCGATCAAGAACGTACCGGTGTCGTACTACGAGGCGGCCTCGCTCGACGGCGCGGGCCCCTGGCGCCAGTTCTTCAGCATCACCCTGCCGAGCATCGCGCCCACCTCGTTCATCGTCATCCTGCTGAACACGATCAACGCGATGAAGGAATACCCGGTGTTCGTCGCCCTCAACAACGGCGGTCCCGGAACGTCGAACAACCTCCTGGTCCAGTACATCTATGACACCGGCTTCAAACGGGGCCAGATCGGCTACGCGAGCGCCGCGTCGTTCGTGCTCATGCTCATCCTGATGGCCGTCGCGATCGTCCAGCTGATCGTCAACCGGCGGGTGGAGAACCGATGACAACCACAGACATCCCGCGCCCGGTCGACAAGGGTCCCCGACGGGCCGTCTCCAAGAAGCGGTCCCGCGGCCCGGCCACCGGTGGGCTGCGACAGGCGGTGTCCGCGACGACACTGCTGTGGATCATGGCCTGTCTGTACGGGTTCCCGGTGCTGTGGTTCATCCTCAGCTCCTTCAAGCCCTCCAGCGACCTGTTCTCCTATCCGCTGACACTGGTTCCGCACAATCCCACGCTGTCGGGTTTCAAGGCGGCCTGGGACAGCGCCAACTTCTCCCAGTACTTCATCAACACCGCCCTCGTCTGCGTGATCACCACGATCCTCACGGTGGGCGTCAGCTGCTGCACCGGCTACGCGCTGGCCAAGTACGACAACAAATGGCTCAAGGCGTTCTTCATCTGCATCCTGGCCACCACGATGCTGCCGGGCGAGGTCATGCTCGCCCCCGAGTTCCTGGTGGTCCGCAACCTCGGCCTCTACAACTCGTTCGCCGGCATCATCCTCCCGGCCGTGCTCACCGCGACCGGATGCTTCATGTTCCGCCAGTTCTTCCTGACGGTTCCCGACGAACTCGTGGAAGCGGCGCGCATCGACGGCGCCCGCGAGCTGTCGATCTTCCTGCGCATCATGGTGCCGCTCTCCCGGCCCATCATGCTCACGCTCGCCATCCTGTCCTTCCAGTGGCGGTGGAACGACTACATCTGGCCGCTGCTGATGCTCAACGACCCCAACAAGTTCACCGTGCAGATCGGCATCCAGAGCATCGTCGGCGCACAGAACATCAACTGGTCGGTCCTGCTCGGCGCCTCGGTCATCTCCATGATCCCGCTGATCGTGGTCTTCCTGGTCTTCCAGCGCTATGTCATGGGCGCCGACATCAATGCCGGACTGAAGGACTGATCTTGCACAACCCGCTGGACCACGAGTTCGTCCGCGCTGCGGCGCTCGCCGCCGACGGGTCGGTCGCCCCGCCCGGGACCGACCCGTCGGCGGAATACATCGGGCCGCACCGCGCCCTGGCCCGGCGGGTGAAGACCCTGGTCGCGGTGTACCGCTCGCCGGAGTCGGCCCTGCACGGCAGCGAGCGGGCCGTCGCCGCCGCGCTGACCGACCTCCGTGCCCTGCGGTCCCTGCAGACGGCCTCCGGCCTCTTCGCCGGCGGCGACAACGTCCAGTCCCCGCCGGACTCCGCGTTCACCGTCAACGACGTGTGCGATGCGCATGTCCTCGCGGCGGACGCGGGGCCGGAACTGGCTGATGTCACGGCGGCGCTCGCCGCCATCGCGGGCGCCGCCACCGGCCCTCTCCTGACCGGTGGGGTGCACACCCCGAACCACCGCTGGGAGCTGTGCGCGGCGCTCGTCCGTCTGCACCGGTCGTTCCCCGACGACCGACTCCTCGACCGCGCCGAGGAGTGGCTCGCCGAGGGCGTCGACATCGACACGGAGGGCCTGTACTCGGAACGCAGTGCCGTCTACGCGTCCATCGTGACCAACCCGTCGCTGCTCCTGCTCGCCGACGTGCTCGACCGCGCGGACCTGCGGGACGCCGTCGAACACAACCTCGCCACGACGCTGGACCTCATCCGGCCGGACGGCACGGTGGAGACCGTCCACTCGCGCCGCCAGGACCAGCGGGAGTCGTTCCCGCTGTGGCCCTACCTGCCGCACTACCGGCTGCTCGCGATCCGCACCGGTCGCGGCGACTTCGCCCGCGCGGCCCGTCTGGCGGCCGCCGACGGCATCGACGATCCCGACCTGCTCGCCCAGACCCTCCTCACCCCGGATCTCTGCCGCCCCCTGCCGGCGCCGGACACGGAGAGGCTCCCGCGCGACCGGTACCTCCCCACCGCACGCCTCGCCGCACACGCCTCGGCCACCGCGCACACCGTGGTCTACGGCGGCTCCGACGTGCCCGAGCACCGGCGCATCCGCTCGGGCCTCGCCTGCAACCCCACCTTCCTGCGCCTGTTCGCCGGTGCCGCCGTCCTCGACGCGGTCCGCCTCTCGCGAGGGTTCTTCGACCTGGGCCCCTTCCGCGCCGCCGACATGGAACGGCTCGCCGACAACCGGTACCGGCTCACCGGAACCCTCACGACCGCCTACTACCAGCCGCTTCCCAGGGACCGAAGGCGCGACGACGGCGCCTACCGTCTGGTGGACGAGGGCCGCTTCTCCGCGGCGATGGCCTTCCCCGACCGCCCTCAGGACGAGATCTCCCACACGACCCGAGTCGAGGCCGACCTGCGCGACGACGGGGCCGACCTGCGGATCGACATCAGCGGCCCATCGGTGCCCTGGTCCCTCGAACTGACCTTCCGGCCGGGCGGCGAGCCGCGGGGCGCCGTACCGCTCGGTGACGGACGCTGGTGTCTGACGACCGAGCCGTTGACCTACCGCGTCGGCGACGACGAGATCCGGGTCGAGGCCACCGTCGAGACAGGCGGACCACTCGCCGGACCGGACCGGAGCGACGTACTGCGCTACGACCCCGGACAGGACTACACCGTGGCCGGCGGCACCGACGCGACGACCGGAAACCGCGTCTACCTCGGTGGGCACGGACCGCAGACACTGACCCTCACACTGCGGGCCCACCGGCCCGCACCCCAGGCATGAAGGGCTGATCCTCGTGCACCTCCTCCACCAGCGCGGCCCGCTGCACGACCTCCCCGACACCCCGGAGGCGTACGACACCGTCCTCGCCGACGTCGTCGAGCAGGCCCTGGCCCGGCTCACGCCGGAGGGCAACCTCGAACACCCCGACTGTGCCGACGACATCGGCGACACCTCCCTCGGCATCACCTCGCTGCTGGCCCTGGCCTGGCAGCGCGGCAAGGACCCCCGGCTGCCGGAGGCCGTGCACCGCAGCCTCGCCTTCCACCTCCGCGAGCGTGTGTACACCGAGGACAACCCCGGCTACCCGAATCTGAGGATCCGCGACTCGGGTCTGCCGTACGCCCGTTACACCCTGGCGGCCGGAGCGCACCCCATCGGTGACTGGCCGAGCACGGTGTGGGCGCTGCTGCAGGCGGTCGACGTCCTCGACCTGTCCGACGGCCTGGTCGACGACGCGCAGCGGGCCGAGCTGCTGGAGGTGGCTCGGGGCTACTGGCGCTGGCTCACCGAGGCCACCTTCTTCAATCCGCAGGAGGCCGGCAACCAGGCCATCGGGTGCGTGGTCGGCGGACTGATGCTCGCCCGCCATCTGCCGGACGCCCCGGCGGCCTCGATGCGCGAGCGCGCCATGCGGCTGTATCTCGACGAGATCCGCGCCCACCGCGTCCTGGACCGGGGCGCGCTGCTGCCCCCCGAGCACGGCGGCGCCTACGACAACAACTACGGCCCGATCTCCCTCTCCTTCCTCGCCCAGGCCCACCGGATCAGCGGTGAGCCGGTCTTCGCGGAGGACGGCGACGCGCTCGCCCGCTACCTCGACGCGCGTCTGACGGGCGGCGGGTTCGACAACGGCGGCCCGCGCTACAGCGAGCAGCACTCGGCCTTCGAATCGGTCCTGGGGCTGCGCTACTTCGGCGCCCGTATCGGCTCCGACCTGGGCCGCTACCGGGGCGACAGCCGCTGGGCACGGCACGCCCGCAAGCCGGACGGCGGGGTCGACGGGCACTTCGCCTGGATGCTGGTCTGGCAGATCCAGGACGCCACCCCCTGGCACCGCGAGCCGTCGCCGGCGCCCGCGCGGCACCAACTCCGCGCCGGCACGGTCTCGGTGGCCTTCGACGACCGGATGACCCCGGCCGTCGTCGAGGCGGCCGGCACCTACTACCTGCCCGCGGCCGTGAACCGCCAGCACGGCTTCGGACCGGTGCTCGACGGCTTCGTGTTCTGCCGCCCCATGGGCGAGGTCCGGGTACGGGACCTGCGCGCCGGCGGTCTCACCGCCAAGCTGGTCACCAAACCGGTCGTCGGCCGCGACCACCTCCTGCGGCATGTGCGATCCCTGTACGTCACCGACGGCACGACCCTGTGGACGACGGTCGCCGCCGAGCGCTTCGAGGGGACGCCGTACCTGCTGGCCGGTCTGCCCTACGCCGAGGACGACGGCGACCGGGTGCGCCGCACCGCCGCGGCGGCGGTCTCCTCGGCGGGCTCGCTGCGGCTGACCCACCCGCGGGAGCGGGGCGCGGAGCACTTCGACGCCCGTGACGAACTCACCCAGGAGCAGGCCGCGTTCGCCCTGGCCGCCGACCCCCGCGGCTACGGCAACCCGGACGAGGGCTGGCGGCACCTGGTGAGCTCGACGGCGCTGGAAGCGGACCCGATCCCCGACGCGCCGGACGACCTGCACGTCTTCGCCGTCCGCTACGGCTCCGAGGAGCCGATCGGCGTGTCGGCCGCATGGACCGGGGAAGGGCTGGCGATCCGGACGGACGCCTTCACCGCGGTGATCGGACCCGACGACGAGCAGGGCGAGCCGACGCTGACGCTGAGCGCCGTCAGCCGCTGAGGCCCGTACGGGACGGGCGGCCCAGCGCGGCCACCGGCACCACCAGGTCCGCCCGGTCCCGGGTGGCGGCGACCAGTTCGGCGTTGCGCTGGTCGCTGCGCAGCACCCACGCCACCGCCTCCTCGTGCCCCTTGCCGAACTCCTCGTGCCGGGCGATCAGCCGCCGCAGGCGCTCGTCCTCGTCGAGCTCGCAGAACCACACCTCGTCCAGCTGCCGTCGTACCCGGGGCCACGCCCCGTCCGCCAGCAGCAGGTAGTTGCCCTCGGTCACCACCAGCCGGGCCGTCGGCGGTACCGGCATCGCGCCCGCGACCGGCTGTTCCAGGACGCGTTCGAACCCCGGCGCGTACACCACCTCGTCGTCCGCCTCCTCGCGCAGCCGCCGCAGCAGGGCGGCGTACCCGGCCGCGTCGAACGTGCCGGGCGCACCCTTGCGGTCCCGCAGTCCGAGGCGTTCCAGCTCGACGTCGGCGAGGTGGAAGCCGTCCATGGGGACATGCGCCACCCACGGCTCACCGGTCCCGTTCAGCGCCCGCACCAGGCCCTCGGCCAGCGTCGTCTTGCCCGAGCCCGGGCTGCCGGCGATACCGAGGATCGCGCGCTCGCCGGGGCGGCCGAGGGCTCGGGCACGGGTGAGGAGGTCTTCGAAGGTCAGCGGCACACCGCAGAGTGTGTCACCCGGACGGCGCAGACCCCGCCCACGCGCCGCCGCGCGGCCGGACCCAAGTGGCGCGCGCCATGAGATGGATGGCGCCCCGCGGGGAACCGGACGGGTATGACGCAGCTCGGACTCCCCGAAACCATCCAGGCCTGCCTCTTCGACCTCGACGGGGTCGTGACCCGGACGGCCGTGGTGCACGCGGCCGCCTGGAAGGAGACGTTCGACGCGTTCCTGCGCGAACGCGAGGGCGACGGCTTCCGGCCCTTCGACGCGAAGGGCGACTACGACGAGTACGTCGACGGACGCCCACGCGCCGACGGCGTGCGCACCTTCCTCGCCTCCCGGGGCATCGAACTGCCCGAGGGCCACCCGGACGATCCGCCCGACGCACCCACCGTCAACGGCGTCGGCAACCGCAAGAACGCCCTGGTCCTGGAGAAGATCCGCACCGAGGGCGTCGAGGCGTACGACGGCACCCTGCGCTACATCGACGCCGTGCGCGCGCACGGCCTGCGCACCGCGATCGTCTCCTCCAGCGCCAACACCCGAGACGTACTGCGCTCGATCAGGGCGGATCACCTCTTCGACGTGCGGATCGACGGCGTGGTGGCCGCCGAGCGCGGGCTGCCCGGCAAGCCGCGCCCCGACACCTTCCTCGCCGCCGCCCGTGACCTCGGGGTCGAGCCGGCACGGGCCGCCGTCTTCGAGGACGCCCTCGCCGGCATGGACGCGGGCCGCTCCGGCCACTTCGGCTACGTCGTCGGCGTGGACCGCGTGGGACAGACCGACGCCCTGTACACGCACGGCGCGGACCGTGTCGTCAAGGACCTCGCCGAACTGGGGGGCGGGGCGTGATCACCAACCGGGCGTACACCGTAGAACCGTGGACCGTGCGCGAGACCCGTCTCGACCTCGACCTCCTCGCGCAGAGCGAGTCCGTCTTCGCGCTGTCCAACGGCCATGTCGGCTGGCGCGGCAACCTCGACGAGGGCGAGCCGCACGGGCTGCCCGGCTCCTACCTCGGCGGTGTGTAC